>JBKJKB010000057.1:0-3884 GCA_046597675.1 Gemmatimonadaceae bacterium | reverse complement strand
CAGATCGAGAAACAGAAGACCGGCGCGTACCAGGCGCCGTATTACTTCTCCGAAGCGAGCGGGAGCTATTGATGAGTCTGACGAAGACCGCGCCGAAAGCGCGCAAGAAGACGCAGGCCAGTCCGCGCGAGGCCCGCGTTCCCGAGCTCATCTTCGGTGACCTGTGGGAATTCGATCCCGCGCCCGAGAGCGCGGACCCGAAGATCAAGCCGCAGTACGAGCTGTTCATCGGCGGGAAGTTCGTGGAGCCGGAGAGCGGGAAATACTTCGACTCGATCAATCCGGCTACGGAGAAGAAGCTCTCGCGCATCGCTGTCGCGAACGCGAGCGACGTGGACCGCGCGTACAAGGCGGCGCAGGCCGCGTTCGACTCGACGTGGCGGAAGATGCCGGGCAAGGAGCGTGGGAAGTACGTGTACCGCATCGCGCGGCTTATTCAGGATCGCGCGCGGGAGTTCGCGGTCGCGGAGACGATGGACGGCGGGAAGCCGATCAAGGAGTCGCGCGACTTCGACGTGCCGATGGCGGCAGCGCACTTTTTCTACCACGCGGGCTGGGCCGACAAGATCCAGTACGCGATCCCCGGCCGTCCCACCGAGCCGCTCGGCGTCGTGGGGCAGGTGATCCCATGGAACTTCCCGCTGCTGATGCTCGCGTGGAAGATCGCCCCGGCTATCTCGACTGGAAATTGCGTCGTGCTCAAGCCCGCGGAGACGACGTCGGTGACCGCGCTCAAGTTCGCGGAGCTGCTGCAGGAAGCCGATCTGCCGCCGGGCGTGGTGAACTTCGTGACGGGCGCGGGGGAGACGGGCGCGGCGGTGATGTCGCATCCGATCGCCGCCAAGGTCGCGTTCACCGGCTCGACCGAAGTCGGCAAGCTGATTATGCGCTCGCTTGCCGGCACCGACAAGAAGATGACGATGGAGCTCGGCGGCAAGGCCGCGAACATCGTGTTCGACGACGCGCCGCTGGATCAAGCCGTGGAAGGTGTGGTCAACGGCATCTTCTTCAACCAGGGTCATGTGTGCTGCGCCGGCAGCCGGCTGCTGGTGCAGGAGTCGATCGCCGAGGAGTTCGTAGCCAAGCTCAAGCGCCGCATCTCGGTGCTGCGCGTCGGCGATCCGATGGACAAGAACACCGACATCGGCGCGATCAACTCGCGCGCGCAGTTGGAGAAGATCGAGGAGCTGGTGCAGTCGGGTGTGGAGCAGGGCGCGAAGATGTTCCAGCCGTCGTGCAGGCTTCCGTCGATTGGATATTACTATCGTCCGACGATCTTCACCGGCGTGACGCAGAGCCATCGCATCGCGACCGAAGAGATTTTTGGTCCCGTGTTGAGCGTGCTGACGTTCCGCACGCTGGAAGAAGCTGTGGAGAAAGCCAACAACACCGCGTACGGCTTGTCGGCCGGCGTATGGACCGACAAGGGCTCGCGCATCTTGAAGATGAGCACCGAGCTGAAGGCCGGCGTGGTGTGGGCCAACACGTTCAACAAGTTCGATCCCTCGTCGCCCTTCGGCGGCTACAAGGAATCCGGTTTCGGAAGGGAAGGCGGCAGGCAGGGTTTGCTCGACTACGTGAGGCTCGTCTGATGCCGAGCGACAATCGGAAGTCTTCGAATGGCTCGTCCTCTCCAGGGCGCAGCGCGCAGCACGCAGCGCGCAGCGCTGGTCCCCGTGTTCCCGTAGCCAAGACTCCCAAGGTTTACGTGGGCGGCGAGTTCATTAGATCGGAATCCGGCCGCACTTATCCGATCAAGGGCGATGATGGGGCCTTCTTCGCCAATATTCCGCAGTGCACCCGCAAGGACCTTCGCAACGCCGTCGAGGCCGCGGCAAAGGCCGGCGCGTCCTGGGCCAGGCGCACGCCCTACAACCGCGCACAGATCGTGTATCGCCTCGCCGAGATGCTCGAGTCGCGCTCCGATGAGATGGCCGCGGCGATCGCGAGCCCGAGCGGCATCTCGCTCGGCGAGGCACACAACGAAGTGACGGCCGCCGTGGACCGGCTGATCTACTACGCCGGCTGGGCCGACAAATACGAGCAAGTGCTGGGTAACACGAACCCTGTATCGGGTCCGTTCTTCAATTTCACCGTCGTCGAGCCGGTTGGTATTGTCGGCGTGATCGTGGACGATTCTTCACCGCTGCTCGCGCTCATCTCGCAAGTCGCGCCAGTGATTGTGAGCGGCAACGCGGTCGTCGTGCTCGCGTCCGAGCGGCACCCATATCCCGCGATCGTGCTGGGCGAGATGCTCGCGACGTCGGATCTTCCCGGCGGTGTCGTCAACATTCTCACCGGCCAACGAAAGGAGCTGGTGCCCACGTTCGCGACGCACACGCACATCCGCGGACTCGACGCGGTCGTCGCGCCCGCCGAGAAGAAGGAGCTCGCGCTCGGCGCCGCCGACAGCGTGAAGCGCTTGCGCGCGCGATCGAGCGAAAAGGAGATCGACTGGTTCGACGACAGCGCGCAGAGCGTGTACGAGATCCGGAACTTCATCGAGTTCAAGACGACCTGGCATCCCATCGGGGCGTAGCGGGACTGGGTGTAGCGGAACAGGGCATAGCCGGATCCCCGGTGCTCGTGCATCTTCTCGTGACGTCAAGGTGGCACTGATGAAAGTGGGATCCCGACTCGCCGTAACGATCGTTCTGGTGCTCGCCACCGGTTTCTGGGGAGTCGTCGTCACTTTCTCTGATTCCCCGACGAGCTGGTCGCCGGTCATGGTGGCCGCGTACGTCGCGGTGTGGCACATCCCCGGCGCGCTCATCGTCGGGTATCTGTATCCGCGCAAGTGGTGGCTCGGGTTGCTCGTCTGCTGGGGCGCGTTGCTCGTGATGGCGGTGTCCGCGCCCGGAATCGCCGCCGCCACGTTGCTCGTCGCCGGCGTTGCGGCGTATCTGGGTCGAGCGCTCGCGATGCGACTCGCCCGGCGGGCCCCGTAGGCCAACCATTTTCTACCGAGAGAGGTCTCCCACATGATTCGCATCTCGTTCGGAATCCTGCGCGCCGCGGGCGTCGTGGTGCTGCTCACGCTGATGGCGCAGGCGCCCGCGCTCGCGCCGACGCCGGGCGTGCGCAACTTCGCCGAGCAGATCGAGCACGTCGTTGTGGGCAACGTGAACCTGATCGCGTCCGGGATCGACGCCGACCGGACCTCGCTCGGCATCGAGAAGGAGGCCTATCTCACGACAAAGCCGAGCTGAAGCGGTAAGCGCGGCCGTCCTTCCCGCAGCTCAATCACTCGTCATGATGAACAGCGGCGCGCCGTCGAAGTCGTAGATCGGCCGCAAGCGGTCCGTGTTGTAGTACTTCTTGACGTCGACGATCTTCTTCTCCGACGTCACGCTAGTGATCGGAACGCTGTCGTAAAAGCCGCGGTGGACGCTCACGAGCCGGCCGAACTGCTTCTTGAGGATCAGGTCGAGCGCGAGGTTGCCGAACGCCATCGGCACGATGGAATCGAGCGCGTCCGGATCGCCTGAACGCACGAGATAGCCGAGCCGCTGGCTCACGACGTCTATCCGGCGGCCGTTGTTGTACCTGGGTGAGTACTCCTTCAGCGCCGAGGCGACTTTGTCGCCGATGCCACCGAGCTTGCGGTGGCCGAACATGTCGGTCTCCTCGCTCTCGAAGCTCATCGCTTCGTGCGACGTGAGCCGCGCGCCCTCCGACACCAGCACCACCGAGTACCGGCTCGGGTTCCGGTTGTGATCCAGCGTCAGCAGCTCGGTGAGGTGCTCGAAGTCGACCGGATGCTCTGGGATGACGCAGCGGTCGGCCGCACCGGCCATCGTCGGCAGCAGCGAAGTGAAGCCGGCGTATCTGCCGAACACCTCGATGACGAGAAAGCGCTCGTGGGACCCGGCGGAAGTGCGCAG
>JBKJKB010000238.1:0-2899 GCA_046597675.1 Gemmatimonadaceae bacterium | reverse complement strand
TGCTGTCCCTCCTGCCCGTGTTCATCATTGGCCTACCTCTAACACCGCGGTCTCGCCGAATGGTCAACGATTGGCCTTTGTTTGGGCGGATGCGAAAGTGGGGATAACGGCGCTGATGGTCCTACCGATCGCAGACGGTGAAGCCCGTGAAGTCCTTCGAGCGCAAGAACCGGAATGGATTTCTGTGCCGGCGTGGACGCCCGACTCGCGCCACGTCATGTATGCCCGCACGATTTATAGTGAGAAGCCAAAATTTGAGCTGTGGCGAATCTCTGCCGAGGGTGGAGAACCGCAGAAGCTTGGGCTGGTCATGGAAGGACTGGAGCCGTACGGTCTGAGTGTTCATCCGGACGGAAAACGCATCGCTTTCACGGCTGGGACGGAGCGCGAGGAGGTCTGGGTGCTGAAGGACTTCCTACCCGTCCGCAAGACTGCGAGGTCAGGAGCAAGACTCAAGTAGTTGCGGGACCGAAGTGGAGGCCCTGAACATCAACAATGGTCGCTCCGGGGTTCGCAACGGACAGCTGGTGGTTCACTGATCGCTGGCTCAACAAACTCACCCTCGCGCGAGAGCCGCAGTCGCAGCGACTTGATCCGCGACGCGCTCCGTCGGCAGCTGGCTCTGGTGCGGTTTGAACAGGCCAGGCGGGGACTCCTGCCCCTGGCTGAAGCCAAAAGCATTCTAACCGACGAGGACGTCTTCGCACTCGTGTCGTGAAGGTGTTCCTTGACACCAATGTCATCGTCAGTGCTTTTACCGCCCGGGGCCTCTGCGCGGACCTCTTTCGCCATCTGCTCGCCGAGCATGCGCTGCTCACCGGTGAGGTGAACGTTGTTGAGCTCCGTCGTGTGCTGCGAGATCGCTTTGGTGCCGCGCCGGATCAGATCGCATCGGTCGAAGCACAGCTACGCGATCTGACGATCATCGCGAAGCCGCGCGCGGTCTCGCCGGTTCGCGTTCGAGATGCGGACGATGGATGGGTGCTGGCGTCAGCCGAGGCCGGCGCGGCGGCGATGCTGGTGACCGGAGATCAGGATTTGCTCACCGTCGCGGAGGATGCGCCGCTTCCGATTCTGACAGCTCGCGCCGCGTGGGAGCGCTTACGCGGAGATCGCGGTGGCGCCGCATAACACCGGTTGGTGCTGCCGCCCGAGCTATTGATGTTTGCCGGTCCACAGTCGCTATCTTGAAGCGTTCGCAGCACAACCTGTCGTTGTCCGCGTACGAAGGAGACTTTGTGGTCGAAGCACCGGCAGTCCGGCATCGGGCGCAATCCCTCGGGGAGGAGATTGCAAACAGCATCAGCCACGGCACGGGATTCCTCGCCGCGCTGGCTGCCCTTCCGGTGCTCGTGCTAGGCGCTGTCGGGCAGGGTGCAGCAGCAATCGTTGGCGCAGGGGTCTTTGCCACGACCATCGCACTCCTCTACCTCACCTCGACGCTCTACCACGCGCTGGCCCCGAATCGCGCCAAGCGTGTTTTCCAGATCCTCGACCACGGAGCGATATACCTCCTCATCGCCGGGACCTACACGCCCTTCACGCTGGGTGTGCTCCGCGGGCCCTGGGGTTGGACGCTCTTCGGGATCATCTGGTCCCTCGCCGTAGCCGGAATTGTCTTCAAGTCGGTCGCGGGAATTCGATACCCCCGGCTTTCGACCGGGCTATACGTGGCCATGGGTTGGTTGATTTTGGCCGCGGTAAAGCCGTTGTGGTACGCGATGCCGGGGTGGGGTCTCTTTTGGCTCGCGGCCGGCGGTGTCGCATACACTGCGGGTGTGGGGTTCTATGCGGCCAGGCAGATGCGGTACGCCCACTTCGTTTGGCACCTGTTCGTACTCGCGGGCACGGGGTGTCACTTCATTGCTGTGCTACGATACGCGGCCTGATCGCTCCTGTTGGACGCTCGTTCCGCTCGGCCATGACTCGATCGCCAGCCCCGGCACGCGCTGGAACTCCCGCATGTTGGCAGTGACAAGCGTTAGCCCGTGCGCGATGCACGCCGCCGCGATCCAAAGATCGTGAGGGCCGATCATTTTGCCCGTGGACGCAAGCTCGGCCCATATCTGCGCGTGAGTGCGCGCGGTCGGCAGATCGATCGAGAGTAGCGGGAAGCGAGACAACACCGCTTCGACGAACGCCGAGCGCCTTGCTCGCACATCCGATGCTCTGGCTCGATGGACGCCGTGCAGCAGCTCGCTCGCGGTGACGACCGAGAGGAAGAACTCTTCGTCCTCCCGGCCAGAAAGCTTCTGCTCGATCGCGACCTGGCTGCGCTCGAACTCGATCAATATGGAAGCGTCTATCAGGACTCCCATGGATCCCGGAGCGGGACGCCGGGCAGCCCGGCGCGTGCTTCGGCCATATCGGCTGCGAAGGCTCCCGCGTCGGCATCGCTCAGCCGCGGGAGCGAGGCCAGCAGATACGGGAGGTCGCCCAAACGCCTGCCAGATACCACGGGTGCAAGCTCGGCGACCGGCTTGTTCCCCCGGATCAGGGTGAAGCTCTCCCCGCGGTACGCGACGCGATTGATATAATCGGCGAAGTTGCGGACGGCCTCGCTGACGATGACTTTCTTGCCCATGTTTCCCCCCGAGTTACGTTAATTCATATTACATGCTTTTCTGTACACGTTCAACCCCCTCGGGCGGGGCTGGCCGGCGATAGGGCCTTTACCCAGGCTGCTCTGTAGTATAAAGTTCTTTGTGATTGTGGCTGGTTTGGTTCCTTGCAGCGAACCGTCGGAGTTGTGAAATGAGCCGATTAAGCCTTCTCAAACACCCGAGCGCTTTCCTCCCCGTGGCAATGTCACTCGGCGCCCTCGCACCTCACCAAGACAGGCTGTGTCCATCCTGACCCTGCAAATGGGTGCTGCATTCGCAGCACTGGCGCCCGTCTT
>JBKJKB010000063.1:0-3004 GCA_046597675.1 Gemmatimonadaceae bacterium | reverse complement strand
ACTTCGACCAGCTCGTCACGCCGCCCGGTGAAGCGATGAGCGACGCATGGCAGATGATAGAGGTCGCCCGCCGTCTGGGGCTGTCGCGGCTTTTTCCGTGGGATCGTAGCAATCATGTCGGGCAGATCTGGGAGGAATACCGCCGGTTCCACGACGACTCCCTCAGCGCACTCCCTCCCATCTCCGAGCTGCGCGCTCGCGCGGGCGTGCAGTGGCCCTTCGTGAACGGACGCGAAACGAAGTGGCGCTACAATACAGCGCACGACTCCGCGGCCGACCGCGCACGTGGAGGGTTCGACTTCTACGGCCATTCCGACGGTCGCGCGTGGATCTGGCTTCGCCCGCACGAGCCGCCGGCCGAGTCGCCCGACAGCGGTTTCCCGTTCTGGCTCAGTACGGGCGCGGTGCTCGAGCATTCGGGCGCGGGCGCGATGACACGCCGCATACCGACGCTGCATCGCGCCGTGCCCAATGCGTACCTCGAGATGAATCGCGACGACGCGCAGCGGCTCGGGATTCGGAACCGCGAGACGGTACGGCTCGTGAGCCGCCGTGGCTCGCTTGAAATCGAAGCGCGCATCGACTACCGCTCGCGCCCTCCGCGTGGCCAGCTCTTCGTGCCCTCGTTCGACGAAGCATTCCCGATCAAACGTCTCATGCTCGACGCTTTCTGTCCTCTGTCCGGGCAGCCCGACACAATCACGTGCGCCGTGCGCGTTGAGCGACTGTCTGCGAGAGCCGCGACGTGAGCTCTCCCGATCGCCGGCCGAGCGGAGTACCGACGCGACTTTTCCTGATTGCTTCGGCGGTGGCGGCCGCGGCCGCGCTGATCATCGCGGTCGGGAATGCGACGGCGAAGCGCAAGGCCGAGATGGAGAAAGCTCCCACCGTGCTGCTGGCGCTGTCGGACGACCCGATAGCCGCCGAGGCGGAAGTATTTCGCACCCACGCAGGCGTGCTGGCGATCGACCCTTCATCCGATCAGCGACGCTCGGCACATCCGCGCACGCTGGCGACGTACCGCGCGCTGCGCGCGTATCCAGGCGCGCCTCCGCGGATTCCGCACGGCCTGACTCCGAAGGAATTTCGAACTGGTGGCTGCACTACCTGCCACGAGCGCGGCGGCTTCTCTCAGCGCTTCGGCGCCTACGTCCCCATCACTCCGCATCCGGAAATGGGTGCGTGTCTCCAATGTCACGTGGGCGATAGCCAGTTGATGGCGATCGCACTGCCGACAACCGATCCGAGCGCGCGCTGTCGCCAGTGCCATACGCCCGAGGCCGGTCGCTGGACAGAGTCCACGGTGGACTGGAAGCCCTTGGCGTGGCCACAGCTCGCGGGAAATACACCCGATCAGGATCCGCCATCGATTCCGCACACGCTCGAGATGCGGGGGAATTGTCTCGCGTGCCACGCCGCACCGGCCGCCGTTGCGGAGATCCGGACGTCGCACCCGGAACGAGCCGACTGCCGACAGTGCCATCTCGCCGCGGCGGCACCCGCTGACGTGTTCACCCGCCCGTTGCTGCGAGCAGGTGATGGTCAGGAACGACTGCCATGATCCGTCGCCGGACTTGCGTGCTGCTGACTTGCGTCGCGCTCGGATCGCTCCTCTCCGCCTGTGGCGGGCGTGACCGCGCGGACGCGAATGACCAGGCTGAGCTGGGCGCGCCGGGCGGTGCACCGGTGCCCGATGTGGCGCGCGCGCAGCCGGATTCGGCCGCGGCTGTCGCCGCCCAAATACAGCCGGGCGCGTTGCCCGGCGTATCAGCGGCGCCGGTGGATATGTGGAAAGGGCCCGGAGATCGGCCGTTCGAGGTCATGCTTCGCACCGCCGACCCTGCGTCTGCGCTCTCGCGGAGATTCGGGCAAATCACACGGCGCACATCACTGCGCCCGCGGGCGGCCGACCTTGGTCAGTACCCCTGCACATCGTGCCACCTCGGAAGGAGAATGGTTCTGGCTGATGATCGCATCGCGGACGCGCACCGGAACATCGAGGCGGTGCACCCAGTGCAGACCGGCGGCGCATGCTCTACATGCCATGCACCCGACAACGTCGAGCTGCTGGCTCTCAAGAGCGGCGAGCGTGCGACGCTCGATCATACGTACCGGCTGTGCGCGCAGTGCCACTTCGCGCAGGCCGATGCGTGGGCGGGCGGCGCACACGGCAAGCGGCTCGACGGCTGGCAGGGACGCCGCGTGCTGATGGGCTGCGCCGACTGCCACGACCCGCACAAGCCCGCGCTCGAATCGCGTATCCCCTCCCGCGCTCCGCAGATCGAGCGTCCCCGAGGCCGAGGCCGATGACTCCCGACAAGACGACGACCGCCCCGGCCGACGCAGGCGGCAAAACGCTACTGCAGAAGCGAGTCGGTCGACGGAGCGCGCTGAGCATTCTGATCGGCGGAATGGCCGCGGGCGCGGGCGCGGCCAGCGCGTGCGCTCCGATCAGCGCGATGAGCGACGAACAGAAGGAGGTCAAGCGTCTCGCCTGGCGCGAGTACATCAAGGGCAACTACCGCACGATGACCGAGGAGGAGCGCGCCGACACGATCGCGCGTCTCGAACGTCTTGCCAAGGTGAAGTCCGGCGCCGACGTGACGATTCAATCCACCGGCGCGCTGCCGGGCGTGGTGTTCGGCTACGCCTTCAACATCTCGAAGTGCCAGGGCTTCCGGAGCTGCATCGAGGCATGCATCAACGAGAACAACCTCGACCGCAACGCCGACACGCAGTACATCCGCATCTTCGAGATGGAGGACGGCGTGATCGATCTCGATCAGGCGGATGCGACGTTCCAGCACGAGGTGCCCGCGGAAGGACACTTCTACATGGGGACGCAGTGCTTCCAGTGCGCCGATCCGCCGTGCGTGAAAGTGTGTCCCGTGGGCGCGACCTGGCAGGAGCCGGACGGCATCACCGTCGTGGACTACGACTGGTGCATCGGCTGCCGCTACTGCATGGCGGCTTGTCCCTACTGGGCGCGTCGCTTCAACTGGAG
>JBKJKB010000208.1:0-7631 GCA_046597675.1 Gemmatimonadaceae bacterium | reverse complement strand
ATCGAGCGGATCGCCGGTGTACCGCACCGGCAGCTCGTCCTGAGCCTCGCCCAGGTCGGGCGTCTGCACGCTGAATTTCACCATGCCGGCGTTGAAGGCCATCTTGATCCGGTGCGTCTGGTCCGACGCCACGACCGCCATGCGCTTGAGGGCGCTCACCAGCGACTGCTTGTCGCAGATGGCGTACTTGTCGTTGTCCTTCGGGATGACCTGGTCGTAGCTCGGATACGGGCCCTCGATCAGCCGCGTGTAGACCGCGGTGAACGGCGACCTGAAGCCGATGTGATTCTCGCCGCGACCTATCTCCAGCTCTTCCTCCGCCGGAAACAGGCGCCGGATCTGATCCAGCGCCTTCGGCGGAACGATGAGATCCGTGGCGCCGGCGTCCGCGGTCGCGCTGCTCGGGACTTCCATCCGCGCCAGCCGGTGGCCGTTGGTCGCCACCATGCGCATGTAACCCGGACGGAGCTCCCACAGCACACCGTTCAGAATCGGCCGGCTCTCCTCGGTGGACACCGCGAAGATCGTATGGCTGATCAGCTTGTGGAGATCGCCCGACTTTACGCGCCAGCTATCCGAGAATTTTACAGCGGGAAAAGTGGGAAACTCATCGCGCGGGAGTCCGAGCAGCTTGAACTTCGCGCGGCCGCACTCGAGTGTCGCGCGCTGTTCTCCGGATGTCGTGATTCTGACAGGCGACGGCGGGAGCTCTCTCGCGATCTCCGCCAGCTTCTTCGCGGGGATCGTCGTCGCGCCCGAAGCTTCGACGTCCGCCGGCACTTCGGTGCTCACCGCGATATCGAGATCGGTCCCGGACAAACGGATCCCGCGATCGGTCGTCTCGATCAGGATGTTCGCCAGCACCGGGAGCGTCGTCTTGCTGGGGACGCTGGCGGCGACGGCGTTCAAAGCCTCCTGCAGTTTTTCTCGCGTGATCGTGAAGCGCATTGAGCCTCGGAACGGTTTCTGGATTTTGGTGTCTGGTCAGCGCGGATCAGGTACGACGAGCGCGCAGTCAACAAACCAACATCCAACAACTAGCTGTTACTTCTCTTCTTTATAAATAGAACAGTAGTAGTAGTAGGGAAAACTTCAGTGTTGAAAGGTCGTATAAAGTATGACGCCACGAGAAGTTGAAGCAATGAATATGATGTGATGGTTCTGTTGAGACTCAGGCCGTCAACGTTGATAGTTGTCCGCGAATGCGATCGGCGCGCGTTCTTACTGTATCATCGGTGCGAATTCGCTCGGCCGCTTTCTCCAAACTGTGGATAACAGTAGAATGGTCCCGGCCGCCGAAAGCCTGCCCGATTTCCACGAGCTGAGTACCGAGTAAATCGCGCGCCAGAAGCATCGCGATCTGCCGCGGAACCGTCAGCGTCTTGGTCCGGCCGGCGGACCGCAGCCCTTCCGGAGTGACGCCCCATTCCCGGGCCACCATACCCTGTATGGTCGCTATGGTGAGGTCCGACACCGAGCCGTTCTGCCCGGAAGCCATTCTCTGCAGCTTGTCCCGGAGCGCTTCACGAGCGAGCTCGATCGTTACATCGCGGTGCTTGAGCGATGAATACGCCAGGAGCTTGATGATCGACCCCTCAAGCTCTCTCACACTCGACCTGACGTTCTCGGCGATGAACCGGATGACATCGTCCGGTATCGTCATCTCGAGGTGGTCGAGCCGCGCCTTCTGCTGCAGGATCGCGATTCTGTGCTCGAGGTCAGGCAGATCTATATCCGCGACCATGCCCCACTGGAACCGGCTTACCAGCCTGGCTTCGAGGCTCGGAATCTCCGGTGGCGGACGGTCGCTGGTCAGGATTATCTGGCGTCCCGCCTCGTACAGCGCGTTGAAGGTGTTGAAGAACTCCTCCTGGGTGGACTCCTTCCCTTTCAGGAAATGGACGTCGTCCACGAGCAGCAGGTCGGTCTCTCTGTACCGCCGCCTGAAATCCTGCGTGGTGCGATTCTGGACGGAGGAGATGAAATCGTTGGTGAACTGCTCGGTGCCCACGAATGTGATCCGGACTCCGGATTGCCGGCTCAGGATCTCGTGGGCGATCGCCTGCATGAGGTGAGTCTTGCCAAGGCCAGTCGCGCCGTAGATGAAGAGCGGGTTGTAAACCTTGCCTGGTGCCTGCGACACCGCGTGAGCCGCGGCGGCCGCCAACTCGTTGGACTTTCCGATCACGAAATGCCGGAATGTGTACCGGTCGCTGAGCGGAGCCGAGCTTGGCGTGGTCGCGTTGGCCGATTCCGAGCTCCCTTTCTGCGGAGCCACGAAGAGGTCCATCTGAGCGCGCGACAGCCGCTCGGGCATGACCTCGAACTCGACGCGGATCGGATGGCCGAGGGCGACCGGGCCGTACTCGGCCAGGATGGTCGCGTGCTTCATCTCGTTCCAATCCGCTGCCAGCTGGTCCGGCGTTCCCATCACCAGCTTGTCGCCTTCAACTCGAAGCGGCTGCGCCGAATCGAGCCATACTCTGACAGTCTGCTCAGGAAGGTCGTTTTTCGCCTGATTGAGCAGACGATTCCAGATTTCGGCGGCGGTTAATTCCATTTCTTTCTTGGAGGCACTACGGCAGGGAAAGCGAACCTATCTGTCCCCTGTGGAAAAGTCAAACGGCCGCAAATTCTCCGTAGTCGTTTTCTTGCCGCAACCTCAGGCCCCGTTTAGTTTTACGGTTCGCAGCAGGATTATCGTTTGGAGAGAACATGGGAAAGCCGACATACCGTCCCAGAAATAAACGGCGCATCCGCAAGCACGGATTCCGTACGCGGATGGCGACGAAGTGGGGACGCGCAGTTTTGAGCAGACGCCGGAAGAAGGGGCGGAAGATTCTGACGGTCAGACTGCCTTCGAAGTACGCTGGAGCGTAAAGGGTCCGGGTATCCGCGACAGAAGCGGATCACCACCGGGGCCGAACTTCAGCGCGTGAGACAGACGGGGAGGCGATGGCGGACCGAGCATCTCGATGTCCGTGCCAGTGCCTCCCCGTTGAGCTTTGCCAGGTCGGGACTGGTTGTTCCGAAACACGGCAAGACAGCGGTGGAGAGAAACAAGCTGAAGCGCAGATTGCGCGAGCTGGTTCGGACCATGATTCTCGGATCTTCTGAAATTCGCGGAGTCGATCTCGTGATCCGCGCGCTTCCTGCAGCGTACTCGGCCTCCTTCGATGAGCTCGAGCAGCAGGTTGCCGGAATCGCGCGGCGACTGTCGGCGAGTGCCTGATTGGGAAAGTTTTTGATCCTTCTAGTTCGTGGGTACCAGGTCGGAATCTCACCCCTGCTTCCGGCTTCGTGCCGTTATTATCCCACCTGCTCCGCGTACGCGGTCGAGGCGATCGAGCGGCATGGAGCCGCCCGTGGCGGGTGGCTGGCTTTACGCAGGATTGCCCGCTGCCATCCTTTCCGCGCCGGCGGATTCGACCCGGTGCCGTAATTACGCTACAACTGTAACGAGTAACTGAATGGAAAAGCGCATGATATTGGCGTTGGTGCTCACGGCCGCGATCGTGGGGCTCACGCCTGTTCTTTTTCCGCCGTCGCCGGCACCGGCGCGGAGCGCGGACAGCACCGCCGTGGCGCCCGCGACCCGGAATGCGCGCACCACGCAACCCACGCAACCCGCGCAGCCTTCGACCGCTGTCCAGGCGCCGCGAACGGTGGCTCCCGCCGCCGTCCCGGTTGCTGACTCCGCTACCGCGGCGTCGGCTCCGGTTCGCGCCGACTCAACGGTCGTCGTAACCGACCTCGCCACTTATCGCTTCGTCAGTGTAGGAGCCGCGCCGGTATCGCTCGTTCTCGGTAAGTATGACAACCTCGCGACACGCGGCAACCCGGTGGATCTGGGCGCCACGCATGCGCCCCTGCTCCGGTACCGGCTCGTCGTACCGGGAGATACGGTGGATCTCTCCACCGCCGCGTTCGCGCGCGCTTCCACGGGCAATCCTGGCCCGGGCAATCCTGGCCCGGGCAATCCGCTCACGTACGAGGCGACCGTAGAAGGCCACCGCATCACGGTCAGCTATTCGTTCAACGAAGACAGCTATTTGATTGGGGTCGCGGGACGCGTGAATTCACCGCCCGGTGGTGGCACCGGCCCCAGTTTTCTGCTGATTGATCTACCGACGAGCTTTCCGCTGACGGAGGCCGATTCCGTCGGCGACAGGCGATCGCTGGCGTACGCCTTCAAATCGGAGAGGGAGTCCTCCAAGAGCGTCAGCTTCAGCAGCCTGGATCCGGGCGAGCGACGGCTCGAGGCGACTCCGCTCACCTGGGTCGCCGCCAAGAACAAGTACTTCGTCGTCGGCGTACTCACGCCCGAGGGCGACGAGCCGTTCAGCGAAGCGTCGTTCACCGGCGGTCCGCGCACGTCGCGCGACGCGACGAACGCGATGGCGACGGTGGTCGAGCGCGTGACCGACGAAGGTTTTGCGTTCGAGCTTTATGCCGGCCCGCAGGAATGGGAGCGGATGCTCAAGGTGGGGCGCGAATTCGACAGCGTGAATCCGTACGGCTGGAAGTTCATGCAGGGATTCGTGCAGCCGTTCGCGACGATCGTCATGCGCACTCTGCTCTGGATGCACAACGTTCTGCAGCTCAGCTACGGCTGGGTGCTCGTGATCTTCGGCGTGGTCGTGCGATTGATCCTGTGGCCGCTCAACCAGAAGGCCATGAAGTCGAGCCTGCGGATGCAGCACATCCAGCCGAAGATGCAGGAGGTGCAGAAGAAGTACGCGAGCAACCGCGAGAAGCAGCAGGCCGAGATGATGAAGATCTACAAGGAGGAAGGCGTCAGTCCGTTCACCGCTCTGACGGGCTGCCTGCCGATGCTGCTGCCGATGCCCGTCCTGATCGCGCTCTTCTTTGTATTTCAGAACACGATTGAGTTCAGGGGCGTTCCGTTCCTCTGGCTCACGGACATCTCCATCAAGGATCCGTACTACATCCTCCCGCTGCTGATGGGCGCGTCCATGTACGTGCTGTCGTGGATCGGCCTGCGAAACGCGCCGCCGAATCCGCAGGCGAAGATGATGAGCTACATCTTCCCGTTCATGATGACGTTCTTCCTGCTGAATCTCGCGTCTGGACTGAACCTGTACTACGCGGTGCAGAACGTGGCGGCGCTGCCGCAACAATGGCTGATCGCGCGGGAGCGGCAGAAAATGGCCAAGGGCACGAAGAAATGAAACAACAGCTAACATCTAGCAGCTAGCCCAGCCGCAACGGCGAACAGCTCGTGAGAATTACCTACATCGGCCATGCGACGCTCCTGATCGAGATCGAGGGGCGTCGCATACTGACGGACCCGAATTTCGATCCGGCCCTCGGTCGTTTCCTCGCCCGGGTCAGCGACCCGGGAATAGCGCTCGAGGCGCTGCCAAAGCTCGACGCTATCCTCCTTACGCACGCGCACGCCGACCACCTCTCGTTCACTTCGCTGGGCCAGTTGCCACGGGACATTCCGCTATATGCCCCGCCGGCCGTGGCGAAGTGGCTGGCCCGGCTCGGATACTCCCACGCCATCCCCATCGCGCCTGGCGAGACCGCCCAGCTGCGCGAGATCTCCATTCACGCGGCGCTCGCCACTCATCAGGGAAGCCGCTACGGCGTGGACAAGTGGCGCAAGCACGCGAACATGTATCTGATTGACACCGGCTCGAAATCGTGTTTCTTCGCGGGCGACACCGCGCTGACCGACGATACGTCGTCGCTGGTTCGCACGCACTGCCACGAGCTCGGCCGCCGGCTCGACGTCGCCTTGTTGCCGATCGGCCACGCGCCCCGGTGGAAGACTGGATTTCGCAAAGGACATCTCACCAGCGCCGACGCGCTGGCTTTATTCGACCGGATGGACGCGCGGTACCTGATCCCGTACCACTGGGGAACGTTCGATCACGTCACGTCGACGGCATTCGACGCAATCGACCGGTTACGCGGGCTGCTGCCCGAGCATTCGCGGCAGGGGGATGTGAGGATCGTGGAGCCCGGCGAGACATTTGAGCTGGACTGATACGATAGTCGCGGTAGCTACGCCTCCGGGGCGCGGTGCGATCGCGGTGATTCGCCTGAGCGGAGCCGACGCGCATCGAATCGCGGCTCGCCACGTCGAGCCCTGGCCGATCGAGCCGCGCATCGCGACGCTGTGCCAGATCCGCGACGCCGACGGACGTCCGCTCGAGAAGGCGATCGTCACTCTGTTCAGCGCTCCAAACTCGTATACCGGCGAGACAGTAGTCGAGATCGCCACGCATGGCGGAGATCTCACGCCCGCGTTGGTGACGGAGCAGCTGGTCGCGTCAGGCGCGCGACCCGCGGCGCCGGGAGAGTTCACGCGGCGCGCGGTTCTGAATGGCAAGATGGATCTGCTCCAGGCGGAGGCGGTGGCGGATCTGATAGACGCTTCATCGCGACCCATGCGCGAGGCCGCTGTTCGGCAATTGGACGGGGGCCTGTCACGCCGGGTACTCGAGCTTCGCGAGACGATGCTGGAGGTTGAGTCCCTGCTCGCATATGACATCGATTTTCCAGAAGAAGACGAAGGCCCTGTTCCGCGCGCGCGCATTCTCCGCGCGGTGGACGCCGCCCAGGCCTCGCTCGACGGCCTGCTGGCGACTGCCCCGCGCGGAGAGCTGATCCGCACCGGCGCCGTCGTGGTGATCGCCGGAGAGCCGAACGTGGGCAAATCTTCGCTGTTCAATGCGTTGATCGGCCGCTCGCGCGCGATCGTGACGGACGTGCCCGGAACCACGCGTGACGCGATCGAGGCCGTGATAGATGGAGATCGCTGGCCCCTTCGCCTGGTGGACACGGCCGGCATCCGGGAAACGGCCGACACCGTCGAGATCCTCGGCGTCGAGCTCAGCCAGCGTCACATCCAGGGAGCCCACGTAGTGCTGGCGTGCGGGGATTCTGGCGCGTCGCTCGAGCACGTCCTCCAGCGCGTTGGAGCGCTGGGTACGAGCGCCGCGGTGATTCCCACGCGAACCAAGAGCGATTTGGCGACAGGGGGAAAGGCGGCGGGGGAAGGCCACGCTGACGCTGTCGCTGTCAGCGCTTCGACCGGCCGGGGGTTGAAGGAGTTGCTTGGGCGAATTGACCTCGAGCTCTCCAGGCGGTACGACGGCGGTGGAATCGATATGCCGGTCGTCACGCGCGCCCGTCATCGCGCAATCCTCGGAGCGGCGCAGGCGGAATTGACTGCCTTCAGAGAGGGTTGGACTTCCAGCGAGCTGCCCGCGACCGTCGCGGCGGTGCATCTACGGTCGGCGGTTCATTCGCTCGAGGAGCTGATTGGATCGGTAGACGTCGAGGATGTACTCGATCGGGTCTTCAGCTCTTTTTGCGTGGGCAAATAGCCCGGGGTCCCGCCAATCTCTACTTAGTGGATCAAGCGGTCGCGACTGACTCTTTATTGATCGCGAGAATTTCCTGCGCGCTCGCGCGCACAGCCCAATCCAACCCGTGCGCCGCGATGGCCGGCTCGACCATCTTCGCTCCGATGTAGTAGCCGCACCGCTCCGGCAGCACGCTCCGTTGCGTTGTGCGCGCTTCGTCGCTCATTCCCCCGGAAAGGAACCGGAGCCGCAGGCCGAGCGCGGAGCGATCCAGCTCGGCGGTGAGTGCGG
>JBKJKB010000163.1:0-4665 GCA_046597675.1 Gemmatimonadaceae bacterium | reverse complement strand
GCAGCGAGTCATACAGCCCCATTTCGCCCGACACCGCAAGGTCCACGTCCCAGCGCATGAACTCGTCGAACCGCTCGATCCAGCCGCGCCAATCCAGGTCGCGCTCGCGCTCGGCCTCCAGGTGCCGGAACCGATCGACGAATGATCGGCTCACGGCCTGCTGCCTGATCTTGGGGCCATCCAGGATCCGCGTGATGACGGACAGCACCTGCCGCGGATTGATCGGCTTGATCAGGTAGTCGCGAATATCGACGCCAATCGCTTCGCGGAGGGTCGAGTCCTCCTCGCTCTTCGTGACCATGACGACGGGGAGGTTCGGCGCCAGCTCCCGGACCTCGCGATAGGCCTCGAGCCCGCGCTTTCCGGGCATCTGCTCGTCGAGCAGCAGGATGTCGAAGGGCCGGCGGCGGAGGAGCTCAACCGCGTCGTCCGCGTTGCTCGCCCACTCGACCTCGTACCCCTTCGAGCGCAGGAAAATGCGGTGCGATTCGAGCAGCTCGCTCTCGTCGTCCACCCACAACACCGATTTTGCCGGATGCGACATTGTGGGACTCAATGTAAGCCCCGTGGGGATGGTCCGGTGAGGGAGAGAGCTACTCCCGGGTAAGGCCGGGGGGATCCAAGTAACGGGTGAGTCGCGGCGAACCTAGATTCCACGAATGCCAGTCAACGCGCCGCCCTACGCACTCGCGCAGAACCCCTTCCCCCTCCCCGCGCTCGCGGCGCACGCGGGAAAGGCCGCGCTGGGTGGGGACCGAGAGGTAGCGATCGCTTGCTTCGTGATCGCGCGGCTGGCCGGGGCGCTCCTGCCCCCCTACGCGCTGCCGACAGAAATGCGCGAGAAGCGCGCGGCCGCGTGCCGGACCTGGCTGGCGTCGCAGGCGCTACCAGCAGCGGTCCGCGCGCAGCTGTTAACCGCCGCGGATTCTACGGCTGCCGCCGAACGCTCGGCCATCGCCGCCGCGGTGCGCGGCCTTCGAGCCCACGCTGCGAAATACCTGGATGGAGGAGCTACGCAGGAGCTCGATTCCCTGGCCACAAGACTAGGCGGCTGATCGCGGCTTGAGTCATATATTCAAGGCGCTGTTAGCTGCTAGCTGCCAGCTGCTGGCTTTTCTTCGAGGTCTCATGGCTGGTCACAGCAAGTGGAAGCAGATCAAACGCTACAAGGCCATCACGGACGCCAAGCGCGGCGCCCATTTCACCAAGCTCATTCGCGAGATCACGATGGCCGCGAAGCTCGGTGGCGGCGACCCGGCGGGTAACCCGCGCCTTCGCACGGCTATCGAGACGGCGAAAGCGGCGTCCATGCCCAAGGAGAACATCGAACGCGCAGTCAAGAAAGGAACGGGCGAGCTCGAGGGCGTGGACTACAGCGAAGTCACCTATGAGGGATACGCGCCCGGTGGCGTCGCGCTCATGATCTCCGCGGTGACGGACAATCCCACACGCACGGTCGCGGACGTCAGACTCAAGCTCTCGCGCGGCGGCGGAAACCTCGGCGCCACCAACTCGGTAGCCTGGATGTTCGATCGGAAAGGGCAGATCTACCTGCCTGCGGAAGACCTCGACGAAGACAAAACGCTCGAAGCGGCGCTAGACGCCGGCGCGTCGGACTTCACGCGCGAAGGCGACCAGTTCGTCGTGAGCACCGAACCTGCAGACCTGCACGCGGTGAAATCGGCGCTCGAAGAGGGTAAGTTCGCGATCGCCGAGGCGGAGATTGCCTGGATTCCGAAGAACACCGTCAAGGTCGAAGGAGACGCGGCGGAGAGCGTGCTCAAGCTCGTCGAGGAGCTGGAAGATCTCGACGATGTGCAGAAGGTGGACGCGAACTTCGACATAGACGTCGAGGAGATGGCCCGATCCTGACGCGCTTCGCGTGATAGTTCTCGGGATCGATCCGGGTACGGCGGTAACCGGCTATGGCGTCGTGCGCCTGAACGAGGGTGCGCCGTCGCTGGTCGAGTGCGGGATCATAAGGACACGCCCGCGCGATCCTCTGCCCGACCGGCTGTGCGCGATCCACGACGGCATTGCCGAGCTGATCGAGCGGCACAAGCCCGACACCATGGCCATCGAGGACGTCTTCTACGCGCGCAACGTGCGCACCACGATCGTGCTTGGCCACGCGCGCGGAGTCGTGCTGCTGTGCGGAGCAAAGGCCGGTCTCGAGATATCCGAATACACGCCCGCCGAGATCAAGAAGGCGGTCTGCGGCACGGGCAGCGCCACCAAGGAGCAGGTGCAGTTCATGGTCGGACGGCTGCTGCGATTGAAGGCGCCGCCGCGTCCCGCCGATGCGGCCGACGGTGTGGCCGCAGCGCTCGCACACGCGCTCAGCGCCGTGACTGGCCGCAAGCTCGCCGCCGCGGCGATCATGCATCAGGAAACGGACACGCTGCGTGCGCTGGCCGGCGCGCTTTCGCGATGATCTCCCGGGTCGCGGGCAAGGTTGCGGCCCGTTCGATCGATCGCGTCGAAATCATGACGGCTGGAGGCGTCGCCTACGAAGCCCATATTCCGCTGAGCGTCGTCGAGATTCTTCCGAAGGTTGGCGAAGAGATCTCCCTGCCGACGCACGTGGTCGTGAAGGACGACGGCTGGCAGCTGTTCGCTTTCAGCAGCGAGATGGAGCGGCGGCTGTTTCGGAAGCTGCTCACCGCCAACGGAGTTGGGCCCGCGCTCGCGCTCGGGATGTTGTCCGCGCTGTCCGCGCGACGGCTCGTCCGCGCGCTGCAGGAGAAGGACATCGCCACGCTCCAGGGCGTGCCGCGCGTGGGTCGCAAGACTGCCGAGCGGATGGTGCTCGATCTAGCGGAGAAGCTGAATGACGTGCTCGAAGGCGAGGATCTCGCCGGCGAGCCGGTGCGCGGTGGCGGGGGCGAGGACGCGATCCGTGCGCTGATCTCGCTCGGTTATTCGCAGAACGACGCGGAGCGGGCGGTGCGCGCCGCCCTGGACGGCGGGGGCAAGAGCGTGCCCGAAGTGATTAGAGGCGCGCTCGCGGAGCTGGGGAAAAGGTAGAATTGAGCATGATGCACACTGCCGCCCGAACCGCCACCTTCGCTGAATCCATGATCCGCGAGATGACCCGCGTCGCCAACAGGACCGGCGCCGTGAACCTCGCGCAGGGGTTCCCGGATTTCCCAATGCCAGGACCGATGAAGGACGCGGCCTGCGCGGCGATCCACGGCAACGTCAACCAGTACGCCATCACCTGGGGGTCGCCGGCGCTGCGCCTCGCGATCGCGGAGAAGTATCGCCGCTGGTACGGAATGGAAGTGGATCCGGAGACCGACGTCACGGTCTGCTGCGGCGGCACCGAGGCGATGGCGGCGACATTCCTCGCTCTGGTCGATCCGGGCGATGAAGTCGTGGTCATCGAGCCGTATTACGAGAACTACGGGCCCGACGCGATTCTCTCCGCGGCGAAACCGGTGTACGTGCCACTCGAGCCACCCAACTGGACGCTGGACGGTGACCGGCTCCGTGCTGCATTCTCCAGGAAGACGCGCGCGATCGTCGTCAACACACCGCACAATCCGAGCGGTCGCGTGTTCACGCGCGAGGAGATGTCGCTGATCGCGGAGCTATGCATCGAGCACGATGCGATCGCGATCACCGACGAGATCTACGAGCACATCATTTACGCGGGCAATCACCACGTGCTCGCAACATTTCCCGGAATGAAAGACCGCACGGTCACGATCTCCGGCCTGTCGAAGACCTTCAGCTGCACGGGTTGGCGGCTCGGCTATGCGATCGCGCCGCAGCTCGCGTCCACCGCGATCAGGAAAGTGCACGACTTCCTGACCGTAGGCGCGCCGGCACCGCTGCAGGCGGCCGGTGCCGTGGGAATGGCTTTCGACACCGAGTACTACAACCGCATCGCGCTGGACTACCGGGCGCGGCGCGATCTCATCATGCCCGCGCTGCACGAAGCCGGCTTCAAGTGCACTGCCCCCGAAGGCACGTATTATGTGCTGGCTGATTTCTCGGACGTCAGCGATCTCGCGGACGTGCCGTTCGCGATGTGGCTTGCGGAAGAGATCGGAGTGGCTACCGTCCCGGGCTCGACCTTCTATCACAACACAGGCACCGCGAAGAACTACACGCGCTTCGCCTTCTGCAAGAAGCTCGAGACTTTGGAGCGCGCCGCCGAGCGCTTGTCGAACATGGCGGCGCGGGTCTGATGAGCCGGACCGAGATCACCACGCCCGAACCGCTCGCCGACGAGTCGGTGGTCGAGCTGTCGCTGCGACCGCAGGCGCTGAACGAGTTCATCGGGCAGGACCGCGTGAAGGAAAGCCTGCGCATTTATATAGAAGCGGCTCTCGCCCGGCGCGAAGCCCTGGACCACACCCTGTTCTTCGGACCGCCTGGACTCGGCAAGACGACGCTCGCCGAGCTGATCGGACGCGAGCTGGGCGTAAACGTGCGGCAGACGTCCGGTCCCGCGCTCGAGAAACCCGGAGATCTCGTCGGCACGCTGACCAACCTGCGTGAGCGCGACATCCTGTTCATAGACGAGATTCACCGGCTGCGCCCCATCATCGAGGAGTTTCTGTATCCCGCGATGGAGGACTATCGCATCGACATCCGCCTCTCGGAGGGGCCGAAGGCGCAGACCATCACGATGCCGGTGGAGAAGTTCACGCTCAT
>JBKJKB010000151.1:0-5271 GCA_046597675.1 Gemmatimonadaceae bacterium | reverse complement strand
TTCCCGAGCGGCTGGCCGCGCTCGACACGCTGCTCGATCACCGCGTGCGGCTGGCGATCTGCGTGCTGCTGTCGCGCTACGACCGGCTGTCGTTCTCGCGGCTCAAGGAGCTGACCGCGGAGACCGACGGCTCGCTGGGCGCACACCTGCGCAAGCTCGAGGACGCCAGCCATGTGAAGGTGAAAAAGGAATTCGTCGCGCGGAAGCCGACGAGCTGGTACTCGCTGTCGCCGAAGGGGATGCAGGCGCTCTCGGTCCACCTCGAGGCGCTCACCGACCTGCTGTCGGCCGCGGGATCGTAGCTCGCCGGCTCGGGGGTCTGCTGATCGTGTAGGGGGCAGGCCTACTAAAATCCGGCTTTCACCACCAGCGCGAGAAGTTGCCCGCGCGGTACATTTTCCGGCGATGATTCCACGAACCGACCGCCACGCATGAAGATCGGCGTTCCGAAAGAGACCGTCCGCGGTGAGCGGCGCGTGGCGCTCGTCCCCGGCGTCATCGCCTCACTTACCGCAAAGGGCGCCGAGGTGCTCGTCGAAGCTGGCGCGGGAACCGCCGCAGGATTTACGAACGCCGCCTACACCGGCAAGGGCGCGCAGATCGTCTCGCGCGAGCAGCTTTTCGCCGGCGCGGACGTCGTCGTGCAAGTGCGGGCGGGCGGGGATCTCTCTGCACTCCGCTCCGGCCAGGCGGTAATCGGCTTTCTCGACCCACTCGGCGCGCCGCAGGCCATGCGGGATCTCGCCGGTACGGGCGCGACCGCTTTCTCGATCGAGCTGATGCCGCGCATCACGCGCGCGCAAAGCATGGACCCACTTTCGTCGCAGGCGACGGTCGCGGGCTACAAGGCAGTGCTCATGGCCGCGGACAAATTGCCGCGCATGTTCCCGATGCTCATGACCGCGGCCGGCACGATCACCCCGGCGCGCGTATTCGTGCTCGGCGCGGGCGTCGCGGGGCTGCAGGCGATCGCGACGGCGAAGCGGCTCGGCGCGGTGATCGAAGCGTACGACGTGCGGCCCGAGGTGAAGGAGCAGGTTCAGAGCGTCGGCGCGAAGTTCGTGGAGCTGCCTTTGGATACGGCAGCGGCTGAGGGCACTGGCGGGTATGCCGCCGCGCAGGACGAGTCCTTCTATAGAAGACAGCGCGAAGTGCTGGCGCGCGTCGTCGCTGGCAGCGACGTGGTGATCGCGACCGCGGCCATCCCCGGGCAGAAGTCACCGGTGCTGATCACGCGCGAGATGGTGGAGAGCATGGCGCCCGGCTCCGTGATTGTGGACCTGGCCGCCGAGCGCGGCGGGAATTGCGAGGCGACCAGGGCTGATGAGGTAGTGGACATCAACGGCGTGACCGTGCTCGGCCCGACGAATCTTCCGGCGACGGTGCCGTACCACGCCAGCCAGATGTACGCGAAGAACGTCTCCGCTTTCCTCCTGCATTTAATGAAGGACGGCCAGCTGAGCGTAGACCGCGAAGACGAGATCACGCGCGAGACGCTGGTGACGCAGGGCGGGGAAGTGGTCAACGAACGGGTGAAGAAGTTGCTGTCCGACTCCCGGAACGGATAATGGAAACGTTCATCAGTGCATTCACGATCTTCGTGCTCGCCGTGTTCGTCGGCGTGTTCGTCATCAACCGCGTGCCGCCGCTGCTGCATACTCCGTTGATGTCGGGATCGAATGCGATCTCCGGGATCACGATCGTGGGCGCGATGATCTCGATCGCGACGCCGAGCCCGGTGAGCACGATCTTCGGATTCATCGCGGTGGTGTTCGCCACGATCAACGTGGTGGGCGGATTCCTGGTGACGCACAGGATGCTGGGGATGTTCCGGAAGAAGGAGTAGCCGAATGTTCTCGGTGATCAACATCCTGTATCTCGTGGCCGCGGTGCTGTTCATCCAGGGGCTGGTCGGGCTGTCGCACCCCAGGACCGCCGTCCGTGGTAACCTCACGGGCGCTTTCGGAATGTTGCTCGCGATCGTCGCGACGCTGCTCGACCGGAACGTGCTCGGCTCCGGCGTGCGAGGTTTCACGCTGATAGCAGCCGCGATAGCCGTCGGCGCGATCATCGGAGCAGTGTTCGCGCTCAAGATCCGCATGACCGCGATGCCGCAGATGGTGGCGCTGCTGAACGGCTTCGGCGGCGGCGCGTCGGTGCTGGTGGCGGGCGCCGCACTGCACGACGCCGTGAATCCGAACCTGCAGCTCCTCATCGCCACGGCCGCATCGGGCGTGATCGGTGCGGTGACGTTCTGGGGGAGTCTCGTCGCGTTCGACAAGCTGCAGGAATGGCTGCTCCCGGGAAAGCCGATCCACTACCCGCTGCAGCAGCCGCTCAACGTGTTGCTCGCGCTCATCGCGCTCGGGCTCGGCGTGTGGCTCGTGTTGGATCCTTCGTCAGACGCGCCGTATTGGGGTCTGGTGCTGGTCGCCTCGATACTCGGCATCACGCTCACGATTCCGATCGGCGGCGCTGACATGCCGGTGGCCATCGCGCTGCTCAATTCATATTCCGGACTCGCCGGCGCGGCGACGGGGTTCGTGCTGAACAACAACGCGCTGATCATCACCGGCTCACTGGTGGGGGCGTCGGGGATCATCCTGAGCCAGATCATGTGCAAGGCGATGAACCGCTCGCTGGCGAACGTGTTGCTGGGGAAGATGGGATCGGGGAGCAGCGACGGCGCGAGCGCGGACGAGACGTACGCGGGGCGGGTGAAGTCCACGTCTCCGGAAGAAATCGCGATGCTGCTGGAGACCGCGCGCCGCGTGGTGATCGTGCCGGGTTACGGCTTGGCGGTTTCGCAGGCGCAGCACGCGGTGCGCGAGCTGGCGACTTTACTCGAGTCGAAGGGAACTACGGTGGAGTTCGGAATCCACCCCGTGGCGGGCCGGATGCCTGGGCACATGAATGTGTTGCTTGCCGAAGCGGACGTGTCGTACGACAAGTTGAAGGAGATGGACGAGATCAATCCGACGTTCGGCCAGGTGGACGTGGTGCTGGTGATCGGGGCGAACGACGTGGTGAATCCGCTGGCGATCACCGATCCGTCGAGCCCGATCGCGGGGATGCCGATACTGGAAGTGGGCAAGGCGCGCAGCGTGATCGTGATGAAGCGGAGCTTGAGTCCGGGGTTTGCGGGGATTCCGAATCCTCTGTTTGCCGCCGATAACTGCCTGATGTACTTCGGGGATGGAAAGGCGGCGGTGCAGGCACTTGTTGCAGCTGTCAAAGCGGGCTAGCAGCGAGGACGAGCAGTGCGCGAATTTCGGACGCTGGGCTCTCGGGTTTAAGGCAGCCGGTACCGATAATTCCCTCCAGAGCGATCAGGAATTCGCTGGTTTTTGAATCGAGCTGCAACAGATCCTCGATCTCGCGTTCGACGCCGAGCGTGAACGGCGACTGAATCCGTCGCTGCACCACCGCGATGCGCGCTGCGCACCGGGCCCGTTTGTGACGAGGGCATCTCGAGAGATATTGCGCAAGCCGCGCAGTCAGTCGCCGTGCCAGCGTGGTACGTCCGAAGTGCGACTCGCCAGCATCATCTGACGCCAGCTTGCTCTCCATCCACTGCCGAACGCGCGCGATGACCCCATCGATCCGGGCCGGTGAGATGTGCGCGGGATTTCCGTGCGCCATGTCAGCCATCTCGCGCACTGCATGAAGATCGCTCGACATCCCGGTGCCGAGGCCGGCAAGCAATGTCGCCTTTCCGCGCACCGATACCAGGGCGAGCACCCCGTCACGTTCGGCGGCAATGGCCGCGCAAAGCAGGCGCGAATCGCCGTCTCTTCCCTCGCGCTTGCTCCACCTGCCCAGCACGCGTCGAATTGCTTCGTCTTCCTCGACCTCGCTTCGCGGTGTCGGCGTTGTGCGCGCGAACAGCGGCGGGATCCGCGAAGCGCCGACGCTCGCCTCCGCCAGTCCGGCCTTTCGCCGGATGATCGCCTCGGCCCTGAGGAGTTGTCTGCCCGGCGCCGGCGGGTCGATGGCGTACACGAACACCTCCCGGCTCCGCGAGCCAAGTCGCGCGACGCGGCCAACCCGTTGCTCCAGCGTCGCCGCTGTCCACGGCAGATCGAGATGAACGACCACGGACGCGTCCTGCAGATTGACTCCTTCACTGAGGAGGTCCGTTGCAACCAACAGTGAGATGTCTTCGCCGCGCTTTGGAGCTGCAGCGTTGCCGGCCATCGGCGCGAATCGCGCCAGTGCCTCGCGCCGCGTAATCGGCCCGCTGGCGATGCGGGCGCCGCGCGACGTCAGCATCGCGACTCCGTTGTCCCGGGAGAGGCGGCGATAAACCATCGCGACGGTCTCGGCGAACTGTGAAAACGCAACGATCTTTGCGCCCGCGTGCTCTCGACGCAATGCGCGAATGTGCTCGGCGCGCGCGGCGTCCGCGCGCGACTCGCCCGGCAGCGAGGCGAGAAGCTCGACCAGTGCGCTTTCGTGCGCTCCTGCCGCGCCGAGCAGCCCATCGCACTCGCCGTATCGCTCCGGGGCGAGAATCCCGGCGAAGCCGAGCTGAACGGATCCGTCGCCGTAGGTCCAAGCTTCGAGCTCGTGCCGCGTGGGGTAATGGCCGGCTTCGAGCGCAAGTCGAATCGCCACCGTCTTCGCCAATCGCCGTCGCAGTCCTTCGCGAAGGGTCGCGTCGCTCGAAGCCCACAGCCGCACGAGCATGTGCGTGACCATCGCAGCGGCGACTCCACCGCCTCTCGCCGGCGTGGGAGGCGGCAGCGCCAGCAACAGCTCCAGGTGACGGGTGTCGTGCAGCACACCAAGGTGTATCGGCGGGTGCACGAGCGGGAAGGCGCCGGCTACTTCGCTCTGGTGACGACGCACGACGTAATGCGCGATCTCCGCATTTGAAAGTGTCCGGGCAGCCGAACCGAGGAAGAGCGAGAGGAGTGTCGTCATATCTGCCGCCTTGTTGTGCAACGGCGTGGCGGAAACCAGAAGGATCGGCGAACGCGCGGCAAGCTCCGCGAGCGAACGATAGCGGGCGGCCGAAGGCGTTCGGAAATGATGGGCCTCGTCAACTATCACCAGATCGTCATTGCAGTGTGTCGGACGCGCGCGGCTCAGCGACTCCGTCGAAGTGAACCGGATGGCGATTCCGGATCTCCTTGCTGCGGCGAGCCACATGTCCCGGAGCGATGCCGGCGCAACGACGAGGGGCCGCTCGTACGATCGCGCCAGTGCCAGTGCGACGTAGGTCTTGCCCAGTCCCACCTCATCGCACAACAGGGCGCCGCCCCGGTC
>JBKJKB010000345.1:0-3194 GCA_046597675.1 Gemmatimonadaceae bacterium | reverse complement strand
ATAGCCGATCGTCGCGTCACCGACCGGATCCGTCCCGGCGGGAGCGAGCGAATCCAGAGGCAGCTCGCCCTTGTACATCAAGAGCAGCCGGTGGTACGCGTCGTTCTCGATTATCGTCAAGTCGCGCGAGATCGGGCGGAGCACCGCGCCGGCGTCTGCGTCACGGCCCAATCGGCGCAAAGTCATGTAAAGCCAGTGCGAGGTGGCAACCAGCATGTCCGGGTTGGTTGATACGCGCAAAGCTTCGCGGTAGGCCGGCAGCGCTCGGCCGAAGTCGCCTTGGAGATAGTGCGCGAGGCCGAGGTGATACCAGACATTCGATTGCAGCGTGCTCGTAGGAACGTTCAACGCGTTGGGAATTCCGTCGGGCTCAACCTGGTCGGGCTGCCCTCGGGTGAGTTGAGCCGCCCGGGTCAGGTCTGCGATGGCTCTGTCGAGGTCGCGGACCGTGATGTATCGATGCCCGCGGTGGCGGTACATCCGTGGATCGTTCGGATGTTTCGAGACTCCGTTGGTGAAGATCCCGATCGCCTCGCGGTATCGACCGAGGTATGCAGTACGGCGGCCGAGCCATATGATCGAGTCGGCGTTCGCGGGGGTCCGGTCGTAGGCGCGTCTGGCTTCAGCCAGGCGCTGCTCGTATGCGTCCCGCGTACCAGCGGGGAGCGGGGGACTAACGAGTCGCTCGCCGGTTAGCGATACTGCTTCAGCGCCGTCGGCTGGGCGGGAGTCGTGGGGTAGGGGTGTGGTCCGGCACGCTCCGAGCCCGCAGACCGCGAGGACCCCGAGCGCTAACGAACGGCGGTACCGGCGGCCGAGTGCTTGCATAGTTGGTCCCGGTTCTGCTTCAGGTTGACCGGCAGGCACAAACGTTACGTGGAGTGAATATGGCAAAAGTTGAAGATACAAGCACTATGAGCGAGGCCGAGCGTCGAAAACTTGCAAAGGCGAAGGTTGACAAACTGCCGATGGGGGACGAGGACTGGGATCCAATGCGGGGAATTCGCGTTGTTGCGATCCTCCTCAAGTCGGTCTCGGTCATCCTCGTCATGGTAATGTTCGCCCAGATCTACTTCACGCTTACGGACCCATCGGGGATGCCCGTCACTCCCGGCACGATCATGGGGGAGGCGGTGCGGCTGTTGGCGTTCGCGGCGTTTCTCTGGGGCGGCGCCGACCTGGCTCTGATGCTCACGCGATCGCACCACGAGACGCGAGCGACGCGTATCCTGATGCAGAGGCAGAACAACCTGCTCGGCAAGATCCTGCGTGGAGACAGGAAGATGGGCAAGCCTCCTGAATGACGACGAGCAAGGAGACAGACTGGATGAACCATCCGGTCCTCCGCAAGCTCGTGCATGAAATCAATGCGCTGACGCTCGCGGAGCGCGTCACGCTGGTGAAGGGATTGATACCCGGCATCGCCGAAGAGCTGAGCGACCGGGAGTACGAAGGGTTCGTGGAGTCGGTGCGTCTGAAGGGCGAGCGCTTTCACGAAGCCCAGGCGCACCCGGGCGAGAGTCGGGCGGCGCGAGTCACGCCGGGCGAACGGGACCTCGAGAAGCGCTGAGCGCCTCGGTACGCTGCTAGCTTTCTCCTTCGCAAAGGAGAAACGCACGATGCAATACAGGAAGTTTCCCGGCACCGATCTAAGCGTCAGCGAGATCGGTTTCGGTACCTGGACCCTTGCCACCGGCTGGTGGGGCGAGAAAACCGATGAAGAAGCGGTCGCCCTCCTGCGCCTCGCTCATGGCCGCGGAGTCACATTCTTCGATGCTGCCGACAGCTATGGCAACGGACGCAGCGAGCGGCAGCTCGCTACCGCGTTTCGCGGGATGCGCGACGAGGTTGTCTACGGCACGAAGATCGGCTACGACATCTACGACCCGGCTGCGCAGGAGGCAAGACGGGGCCAGAGCGAGCTTCCGCAGAAATTCGATGCGGCGTACATGCGCTTCGCCGTGGACCGGAGCCTCGAGCGCCTGGAGACCGATCGCATCGACGTGCTCCAGCTGCACAACGTCAAGATGGAGCACGTCCGTGACCGCGAGATATGGGAGACGCTGCGCGATCTCAAGCGCGAGGGGAAGATTCGTGCGTGGGGCGCAGCTTTCGGTCCCGCGATCGGCTGGCTGTACGAAACGGTCGAGCTGTTCGAGCGGGAGCCCGACATCGGCACGGTGCAGATGATCTGGAACGTCCTCGAGCAGCATCCGGGGGCCGCCATGATCGAGGCCGCTCGCGAGCACGCGCCCGATTGCCGGTTCAACGTGCGGGTCACGCACGCCTCCGGAATGCTGGAAGGGAAGTACACGGAGGACACCGTCTTCGCCGCCAACGATCACCGCCGCCATCGGCCACGCTCGTGGCTCGTGAACGGGATTCGGAAAGTGCGCGAGCTCGATTTTCTCACGGCTCGGATGACGCTCGGCCAGTCGGCGCTCAAGTGGCTGCTCGCGGAGCCGATGGTCGTCACTGCTTTGCCGAACGTCTACGACGAGTCTCAGCTCGAGGAGTTTGCCGCAGCTAGTGATTTGCCGGACCTGCATCCGGACGAAATGCGCCGGATAGCCGAGCTCGCATCGCGAAATTTCGGAGTCGAAGAGGATCCGATGTCTTACAAGGGAACCATGGAGCGGGTAATCGCTTGATCAATGCGTGGCATGACCTCCCCGCCGGGGTACACCCGCCCGATCACGTGACGGCAGTTGTGGAGATTCCGCGGGGCAGCCGCAACAAATACGAGCTGGACAAAGTGTCGGGGCTGATCCGCCTGGACCGGGTGCTCTATTCGGCTGTGCACTACCCGGGCGACTACGGATTCATCCCGCGCACGCTGCACGAGGATGGGGATCCGCTCGACGTCCTCGTCATGATCAATGAGCCGACCTTTCCCGGGTGCCACATCGATTGCCGCCCCCTGGGTGTGCTCCGCATGCTCGATCGGGGCGAGCCCGACGACAAGATTCTCGCGGTTCCCGTGAACGACCCGTACTACGGCGAGTACTTCGACATCGCGGATCTGCCCACCCACTTCCTCAAGGAAGTCGAGCACTTCTTTTCGATCTATAAGGATCTCGAAGGACGGCGGGCGGAGATACAGCGATGGGAGAAAAGCGATCTGGCCGCGGGCGTCATCCTTGACTCGATGCGCAGGTACGAGGAGAAATTCCTGCAGCACGGGCCCTAGCGGC
>JBKJKB010000295.1:0-5435 GCA_046597675.1 Gemmatimonadaceae bacterium | reverse complement strand
ACGCGCTGTGATCCAGAGCGCTGAAGCGCGCCGGATCGTGAGCCGCCGGTACGCCGAGGGACTCGCGACCGTCGTCGAGCTCCTGGACGCGCAGACAGCCGAATCCCAGAGCGCACTCTCGCTCGCGCAGGCACGGTACGCCGCGATCGTCGCGGCGGCCGCACGCCGCCTGGCACTGGGCCGCGATCCAGGAACCCTCGCAGCATTCGATTCCTTATCCGCCTCGGCGGATTCATCTCCACCACGGCCAAGCACACCCGACGCCGACCGCGGACGGCCGACTCCAGAAAGGACCTCTCAATGATTCGTCAATCCAGCTTCCTCGCGTACGGCGGACTGCTTCTGGCCGGCGTGGCGGCAGCGTGCTCGCCATCGCGCGAAGACACGCCCCGCGACACGCCTGAGCGCATAGCGGGAAGCGTTTACACTGTGCAGGACACAACGATCGCAGCAACCTTCGAAGCAGCGGGTGTGGCGTCACCCGTCCGCCAGGCGATTTTGAGCACCAAGCTCATGGGAACGGTTACCGCGGTCCTCGCAAGCGAGGGAGATCTCGTCCCCGCCGGCCGGATCCTCGCTCGCATCGACGCGAGCGACCTCTCCGCGAAGTCCGCGCAGGTAGCCGCGTCGGTGTCCGAGGCCGAGACGATATATCGGGATACGGAAAGGCAGGCGGGCCGTATCCGTGCCCTCTACGCCGACAGCGCGGCGGCGAAGGCGCAGCTCGACGCCGCTGAGACGGGGTTCGCGCGCGCGGGCGCCGGTCTTCGGGCCGCACACGCCGCCGCCGCCGAGGTCCGAGCCATGTCCGCGTATGCCTCGATTCGAGCTCCGTTCGGAGGAGTCGTTACGAAACGTTACGTAGACCCCGGCTCTTTCGCCGCCCCGGGCGCCCCGCTCCTGGAAGTGCAGGACGCGTCCCGGTTACGCATTTCGGTCAGCGCCTCGCCCGATGCCGTACGTGGCATTCGACGCGGCCAATTCGTCAGCGCGACCATCGAGGGCCGGCCTGTGCGCGCGACGATTGAAGGCGTCGTTCCGACGGCTGTAGGCAACCTCTACACCATCAACGCGCTGCTGCCCAACCCCGATGGCGCGTTTCTCCCCGGCAGCGCGGCCACCATCTCGCTGTCACTCGGCATGCGTCGTTCGATCGTCGTACCGATTACAGCGGTGATTCGTCAAGGCGATCTTACCGGCGTCACCCTGCGCACCGCCGACGGCGACCAGCTGCGCTGGATCCGACTTGGGGCAGCGACCGGCGACGTCGTCGAAGTAATCGCCGGGTTGCGGGCAGGCGATCGCGTGATCGTTCCACCCGCAAGCGTATCCGCGACAGCTCCGCGGGAAAACTGACCCATGGGCATCGCGGGCCGTGTCGCGCAGGCATTTCTCCATTCGAAACTCACTCCCCTCGTCGCCATAGCATCGCTGGCGGCTGGGTTGCTCGGCATCCTCGCCACGCCCCGTGAGGAAGAGCCACAGATCTCGGTTCCGATGATCGACGTCATCGCTGCGCTGCCGGGCTCGTCTCCACGCGAGGCGGAGAACCTCCTGGCCCGGCCAATCGAGCAACGGATGCTCGAGATTCCCGGGGTCGAGCACGTCTACACTGTGGCTGGCGAGGGATACGCCATGGTCACCGTGCGGTTCGAGGTCGGCCAGGACCAGGAGCGCAGCATCACGAAGGTGCGGGCAAAGCTGGCGGCCGCGATGGATGAAGCGCCGCCGGGGTCTACGCCGCCGCTCGTCAAGCCACACTCGATTGACGACGTGCCGGTTCTCGCGCTGACTCTTCATTCGCGTGACTACGATGCCAACACGCTGCGGCAGATCGCCGTCCATCTCGAAGATGAGATCCGGACGGTCCCCGAGGTCGCCGGAACTTTCGTCGTCGGCGGCCAGCCCCGTCAGTTCCGTGTAACGTTGGATGCCGCACGACTGGCTGCCGCCGGCATGACGCCCGGCGAGGTCGCGTCGGCGCTCGGCAGCGCGAACGCGCGCCTTCAGGCCGGTGAGCTCGCCACCGCCAATGAGGTCTATCTCATTGACGTTGGCGCTCCGCTATCCACCGCTGCCGAGATCGGCACCGTTGTCGTCGGCCTCCGTGGCGGTGCGCCCGTTTATCTGAGAAACGTCGCGGACGTTACGGATGGGTTCGGCGAAACCGTTACCTACGTCTCGCATTCCGGGCTCATCGGTTCCGCCGAACACGCGGTGACGATCGCCGTGGCCAAGCGCCCCGGCGCCAATGCGACCGAAGTGACGCACGCAGTCATGGAGCGCGTCGATGCCGCCAAGGGACGTCTCCTTCCTCAAAACGTGGGGATAGAGGTAACTCGCGACTACGGCGAGACCGCGGGCGAGAAGGCGAAGGAGTTGATCCTGCACCTCCTGCTGGCTACCGCATCCGTCACGCTACTCGTCTGGTTTTTTCTCGGTTGGCGCGAAGCGGTGATCGTCCTCGTCGCCGTCCCGGTGACGCTGTCGCTGACGCTGTTCGCGTACTACGTGATGGGATACACGCTCAATCGCATCACGCTGTTCGCCTTGATATTCTCGATCGGAATCCTGGTGGACGACGCCATCGTAGTCGTCGAGAACATCTACCGGCACCTCCGGAAGGGAGACCGGTCGCCTGAGGCGGCCACCATCGAGGCTGTGGACGAGGTGGGAAACCCGACGATCCTGGCGACCTTTACGGTGATCGCTGCGATCCTTCCGATGGCGTTCGTGTCGGGGCTGATGGGACCGTACATGCGTCCGATTCCCGTCGGTGCGTCCATCGCGATGCTCGCCTCGCTGGCCGTCGCGTTCATCGTTACGCCGTACCTCGCCTACCGCCTTCTCAAGGGGCACGTCTCTTCCACCGATCACCGCCCCTCGCGCGCGCACGAGGGGGAGGAAGCGACGGGGTTCGCGCGATTCTATGCCCGGATCATGACTCCGCTGATGGACCAGCGCCGTCGACGCCTCGCCTTTTATGGCGGCGTCGTGGCACTGCTCCTCGTCTCGATGGGGCTCGTGGCGGCAAAGGCCGTTCAAGTCAAGATGCTTCCGTTCGACAACAAGAGCGAGTTCCAGGTGATAATGGACCTTCCCGAGGGGACCACGCTTGAAACCACGAACGCGCTCGGCCAGGAAATCGCCGCATACCTGCGCCATGTGCCGGAGGTGAAAAGCACGGAGGTGTATGCCGGCACAGCGGGCCCGTTCAACTTCAACGGTCTCGTCCGCCACTACTTCATGCGTGCGGGCCCCAACGTCGGAGACGTGCAGGTCAACCTGGTTTCCAAGAGTGACCGGTCGAGACAGAGCCACGCCATCGCGGTCGCCGTCAGGCCGGGGATCGACTCCATCGCGCGCCGTTATTCGGCAGCGATCAAGGTTGCCGAAATTCCTCCCGGCCCGCCGGTACTCTCCACGCTCGTGGCCGAGGTTTACGCAGCCGATGATTCGACTCGCCTGGAGGCGGCCCGCCAGGTGAAGACCGTGTTCGAGACTACGCCCGGAGTGGTGGACGTAGACTGGACCGTAGAGGCCCCCCAGCAGAAGCGCGTCTTTCGCGTGGATCGGGTACGGGCGGCGGAAGCCGGGGCGAGCGCCGAGCAGATAACGCGAACGCTTTACCTCGCGCTATCCGGTTCTCCCGCAGGAGTCGCCAGCTCGGCAACAGCGCTGGAGGGAACGGCCATCGTGCCGCGGCTACCAATCGAGCGGCGTTCGTCGGTAGAGGCGCTGCTATCCCTGCCAATCGCGACCCCGTCGGGCCCTCAACCGCTGGCGCGTTTTGTGACTGTGATCCCCGCCACGCGCGACGGAATCCGCATCAGAAAGGATCTGCGCCCGGTGATTTACGTGACCGGGGACGTTGCCGGTGCCGTGGAGTCGCCGGTGTACGCGATCCTGGCCATGAACAAAAAGCTCGATCGGATCCGCATCAACGGCGCGCGAATCGCGCGGTACAACGCCTCGCAGCCCGACCGCCTGACCGAGACGGCGATCAAATGGGACGGAGAGTGGCAGGTGACCATCGAGGTGTTCCGCGATCTCGGGATCGCCTTCGCTATCGTACTCGCTCTCATCTACGTACTCGTCGTCGGCTGGTTCCGGTCGCTGACCGTCCCGCTGGTCATAATGGCGCCAATCCCGCTCACGCTGATCGGCATCCTTCCCGGCCATGCCCTGACTGGTGCGTTCTTCACCGCGACGTCGATGATCGGCATGATAGCCCTCGCCGGGATCATCGTCCGCAACTCCATACTCCTGGTTGACTTCATCCAACTTGCGGAAGCCCGAGGGAGGTCACTCCGCGACGCGGTGCTCGAATCCGGCGCTGTCCGCTTCCGCCCGATCGCGCTGACCGCGGCGGCCGTCGTAGTCGGGGGGCTCGTCATGGTCCTCGATCCGATCTTCCAGGGGCTCGCGGTCGCCCTCATGAGCGGCGCGATCGTGGCCACGCTCCTCACCATGGTCGTCGTACCACTTCTCTACTGGGAGCTCCGCCGGCGACAGGAGCCGGCATCTCCCGCAACCGGGTCCATCCCATGAAGATGCTGATGGTGATATACAGCGGTCTCGATCCCGACCGGATCTCGGCGCTGCTCGACGCCCACCAGGACGCCGGGTACACGGAGTTCCGGAACGCGCACGGGGTCGGCGGCAGCGGGCGACGCGAGGGCTCCCGCGCATGGCCGGGCGCATCCACACTGTTCGTGAGCGTCCTGCCCGATGCGCTCTCGAACGAGCTTGTCGGAGAGTTGCGCGAAGAAACTGCCAGGCTTCCCCCCGGCGAGCGCCTGCACGTGGCGGTGCTCCCCGCGGAATCTTTTTTCTAACCCTTATCTCTTTCCAGGACCCTCATCATGTGCCCCGACCAAATCATCCGCCGCTTCGCCGGCATATTCGTCCTCGTTTCCCTAGCGCTCGCACACTGGGTTCACCCGGGTTGGCTGCTGTTCACGGTGTTCGTCGGCTTCAACCTGTTGCAGTCCAGCTTTACCAACTTCTGCCCGCTCGAGCGCATGCTCGGGAAGTTCAGTGCATTCGGCTGCGAGCCACGACGAGAGGTGTGACGGTTCTCACCATAGGTCGATCGCGCGCGCTTGCTGCTGATCGGGCTCGGAGAGCAGCCGATTCACGGCCCGCCGCAGGGCGATCGAGGCGAATATCCCACGCACTTCGTTCCGCACCCGTCCCTGCCGGTCAATGAGATAGGACGTCGGAAGCAGGTCCGCGCCGCCGAACGCATTCGTGACGTTCCCTGCGGCCATCGCCACCGGATAAGTGATCCGGCGTTGTCTCAGAAACTCCTCAACCTTCGCCTGTCCGTCGGTATCGGTAGAGATACCGAGCACGACGAAGCCGCTATCCCGGAATTCGTCGTAAACGGCCTGAAAACCAGGCATCTCGACGCGGCACGGCGGGCACCAGGT
>JBKJKB010000350.1:0-3278 GCA_046597675.1 Gemmatimonadaceae bacterium | reverse complement strand
CAACACGCCCGCGATCTGTCGCAAGGCGTACGTGCACCCGGTGCTGCTGACGCAGTACACGCGACGCGGAGCGACGATAGAAGCGAGCAGTCCGGGCTCACGCCCGGCCGATCCGCTGTCACACGCGCCGGAGGAGAAGGCGTTGATAGATTTTCTGGATCAGCACTTTCCCGAGCGGCGGAGCAGGCAGCGCGCGATTGGTGACTAGTGACTAGTGACCAGCGAACAACTAACATCAACGAATGACCAGAACGTCCTGCGTTCCTCGTGGCGCCCGTGTAGCGCTCCTCGCTCTGAGCTTCCCGTTTGCCATGGACGGTTGGTTCGGCGCCGACAAGATGAAGCACTTCTTCATGTCGGCGTTCATCCAGAGCATGGCGTACAGCTCGGTGCGCGCGGCTGGAGCGTCGCATGACGGCGCGATCGTGTCCGCGACGGCGGCCACCGTTGGTTTCGGGGTGGGACGCGAGATCTACGACGGGCGGGTCAAGCGCGCGTTCAGCTACAAGGATCTCGTCTGGAATGGCGCCGGACTTGCGGCGGGGATGGTGCTCGTGAACAATGCCCGGCGCTAGCAGTTGAGGCGGCAAGCCCCGTTGGAATTCAGTAAGCCAGCTTGATCCTCATAGGGGAGCTATCACTCTGGATCGCGCTGCTCATGGCCACCTGGGCAGCGACCGTTTCGTTCGCCGGAGGGGCGCAGGGCAGATCTGATCTGATCGCGAGCGGCGAGCGAGGTATCTATGCCACGCTCGCGATGGTTGTGCTCGCGTCGCTCGGCCTCTGGGCCGCGCTGATCACGCACGATTTCTCATTCGAATACGTTGCGTCGTTCACCAGCGCGAACATTCCGCTCGTTTACACTCTGTCCGCCTTCTGGGGCGGACCGGCGGGGTCACTCCTCTTCTGGGCGCTGGTTCTAGCGGGCTGCTCCGCGGTCGCCGTCTTCGCTAACCGCGATCGCAATCGCGCATTGATGCCGTACGTGACTGGCACATTGGCCGTCGTCCTCACGTTCATTCTTACGACGCTGTGCCTCGGCGCCAGCCCATATGAACGGCTCGACTGGGTGCCGCTCGACGGCCGCGGGATGAACCCGCAGCTACAGAATCCGGGGATGACGTTCCATCCGCCGGCTCTTTATCTGGGACTTGCGGGCACTGCGATTCCGTTCGCGTTCGCCATCGCCGCGCTGATCACGCGCCGCCTGGATGGCGATTGGATGAGCGCGCTCCGGCGGTGGGTGCTGGTGTCCTGGCTCTTCCTCACGATCGGAATGGTGCTCGGGATGTGGTGGGCATACGTCGAGCCCGGCCTGGGCGGGCACTGGACACGCGATCCGGTCGAGAATGCCGCGCTGTTCCCGTGGCTCATCAACACGGTGCTGCTGCATTCGCTCATCGCGCAGGATAATCGCGGCAATGCGCGGAAATGGAACGTGATGCTGCTGCTGTCGGCGTTCCTGCTCTCGATCTTCAGCGCGTTCCTCGCGCGTGGCGGAATCATTTCTCTCGCCCATTCCTTCGCGCAGTCACCGGTAGGAAACTGGGTTGCCGGATTCCTGATCCTCGCAGCCGCGGCGTGCATCTATCTGGTGGCCACTCGCCGTCCTGACCTGCGGAGCACTGCCGAGCCGAAGAGCATGGGCAGCGGGGAGACATGGTGGCGCGCTTCACGCTCGACCATGCGGCATCGGGTTGGTGCCCACATCATGCACGCGGGAATCATCGTCATGCTCGTGGCGCTCGCGGGGCCGGCGTTCAGAAGCGATCACACCGTCACACTGAACCCCGGCGAGTCCACCGAGCTGCGCGATCCGTTCGGTCGAGTGTGGCAGTTCACGAGTCAGGGTGTCTCGCAGTACAACGAGCTCAACAGGCGCGTCGTCGCGGCTGCGCTGGAAGTAACGCGCGGCGGCAAGAGCATGGGAATAGTCACCAGCGAGCGGCGACAGTACGTGGACAGTCGCGGTACTCCCGCGTTCGACCCTTCGATCGACGCCGGCATACTCGGCTCGCTGACGCAAGACGTGCGCGTCGTACTGGTGGAAGTCGGCGCAAATGAGCGCGTGGAGATGCGGGTCGGCTTCAATCCACTCGTGATCTGGGCATGGATCGCCGGCGCAATCATGGCGATTGGTGGGGCGGTCTCACTGGTGGGAGCAGCGGGGCGGAAGGACGAATGATCGCGATGGCTGTGGGGACCGTGCTCGCGCTGCTCGCGTTGGGGTACGTGCTGTATCCGCTGCTGGTGGGGGCGAAGCCGCGGGGAGTCCGCGCGGATCGGCCAGCCTGTCCAAGGTGCGGAATACGTCCCGAGTCCGACGCGAGCTTCTGTTCCAGCTGCGGCTCGGCGCTATCAACTCAGGCTATCTAAGCTTCTCCCAGCTCGAGCTTTCGCACCGCGACCCGCAATGGAATGAGGGTGGCAGCGACGCACAGCACGGCCACCAACGCAAACCCCACGATCATCGCCGTCGGATCCGCGTCTCCACGGTACGTCACCCGTGCCACGTACGCGTACACCGGTCGCGCTTCCAGCACGACCACCGCGCCGATCAGCGCGATGGACGTCATCATGTAGAACAGCCCGCCGAACGAGGTCGGGATCTGCGCAGCGTTCTCGGTCTCGTACTGCGGGAACATCGTCCCGAACCCCATCGCCAGCCCGCTCAGCGCGAAAGTCAGCAGCGTGATCGTGGCGACCGAGACGAACATCATGAACTCCGTCACCTGCAGCAAAACGTTGGTGATGAACACGATCGCCAGCGCCACGATGAGCAGCGGCAGCGTCCCCACCCAGAACTTGGACCACAGCACGTCCTTCACCGGCAACGGGCTCGACCGCAGCAGCCAGAGCGTTCGTCCTTCCAGGCTGACCGACGGAAACACGAACCTGGCCGCCACCGCGGACAGCACGAACCCGGCTATCGCGAGATTCAGGAACGGAACGATGTTCGCGAGCAGGAACGTCACTCCCTCAGTGCGCAGCGGCAGGAACTTGATGTTGAAGATGTAGACCGCGACCAGGACCGCGAGCAGGATCAGCTGCGACCATTGAGTGGTATCGCGAAAAAAGATTCGCATCTCCTTCAGCACCATCTCGCGTCTGCGAATCGAGAGTGGCGCGAGCATTCTGCGCGTGAATCCCTTCGCGGGGTCCGGCTTCCTGAACCGTGAGGCGCTTTCCTGGGACTTGCTGAACCCCTGTGCGTATAGGCGCTGGTGCAAGGCGGCGCCGAGCACGATGAGCCCGGCGGTCGTCGACCACAACATGAA
>JBKJKB010000281.1:0-2892 GCA_046597675.1 Gemmatimonadaceae bacterium | reverse complement strand
CTTTCAGCTCCTGATGGAGGCGCGCTATCTCGCGGCGCATCGACACCCGCATCTGCGCGTCGAGATTCGAAAGCGGCTCGTCGAACAGAAAGACCTTGGGCTGCCGAACGATCGCTCTCCCGAGGGCTACCCTCTGACGCTGTCCTCCCGAGAGCATTCGCGGCTTTCTGTCCAGATACTTCTCCAGGCCGAGTGTCGCCGCCGCGGCCGAGACCCTCTGCTCTATCTCCGACCGGTCCATGTTCCTGAGCTTCAGCGCGAACCCCAGATTCTCGCGCACTGTCATGTGCGGGTACAAAGCGTAGTTCTGGAACACCATCGCGATGTCCCGCAACTTGGGCGGCACGTGATTCACCACGCGACCGTCAATTTTCACAGTCCCGGCGCTGACCGTTTCGAGTCCCGCCACCATTCGCAGCGTCGTGCTCTTGCCGCAGCCCGAAGGCCCGACCAGCACCACGAATTCACCGTCCGCGACCTCGAGGTCCACGCCCTCGACCGCGACGTGCTGCCCACCCTCGTGGTAGATTTTGCGAACACCTTCGAGCGTTACGCTCGCCATGTTCCCGCCCCCGCGTTCATCGCGCCTCCGGCAATTCTCGAATGAATGATTCCTACCGGTTCCCCGCTGACTTTCTTTGGGGGGCGGCGACATCCGCGTATCAAATAGAAGGGTCTCCAACCGCGGACGGAGCCGGGCGCAGCATCTGGCACCGCTTCTCCCACACGCCCGGTAACACCTGGCTCAACCAGACCGGCGACGTCGCCTGCGACCATTACACGCGCTACCGGGAAGACGTCGGGCTGATGAAGGAGCTCGGCCTGAACGCCTACCGCTTCAGCATCGCGTGGGGCCGCGTCGTGCCGGCGGGTACTGGGCGCGTCAACCGGAAGGGTCTGGATTTCTACTCGCGCCTCGTGGACGAGCTGCTGCGTAACGGGATCCGGCCGAACGCCACGCTGTACCACTGGGATCTCCCCGAAGCTCTCGACGACCGCGGCGGATGGCTCAATCCCGACATCACCGAGTGGTTCGGCGATTACGCGAGCACGATGTTCGACGCGCTCGGCGACCGCGTGAAGATGTGGGCCACTCTCAACGAGCCATGGGTCGTCACCGACGGTGGATATCTGCACGGCGGGCTGGCTCCGGGACACGCCAACCTGTTCGAGGCACCGATCGCGGCGCACAACCTGCTGCGGTCGCACGGCACGGCGGTGCAACGATTCCGCGCTGCGAGCGCCGCGAAGGACGGAAAGATCGGCCTCGTCGTCAACCTGGAGCCCAAGCATGCCGCGACCGACTCGCCGGAGGACGTGGCGGCGACGAAGCGCTCCGACGCGTACATGAATCGGCAGTATCTGGATCCGGTTTTTCTGGGTCATTACCCGACGGAGATGAAGGAGATCTTCGGCGACGCCTGGCCGGATTGGCCGGACGGCGACATGCGGCTCATCAGCCAGCCGATCGACTTCCTGGGAATCAACTACTACACGCGGAAGGTAGAGCGCTTCGACAACGAGCGGCTGCCGCTGCGGACGAAGCCGGTGCCGCAGCCGCACGCCTGGACGACGCAAACCGATTGGGAGGTGTATTCGCCCGCGCTCACCAACCTTCTGCTCGGCGTAAAGGAGAGCTACGGCGACATTCCGCTGTACATCTGCGAGAACGGCGCCGCGTTCGACGATCCGCCGAAGGCGATAGACGGCAAGGTGGAGGACCCGCAGCGCGTGGAATACTACCGGCGCCATCTCCGCGCGGCGCATGACGCGATCCGCGGCGGCGTCGACCTCCGGGGGTATTTCGCCTGGTCGCTGCTCGATAACTATGAATGGTCGGGCGGCTACTCCAAGCGGTTCGGCATCATCCATGTGGACTACGAGACGCAGGCGCGCACGATCAAGCGAAGCGGGAGATACTACGCCGACGTCATCCGCACGAAGGGCGCGATTCTGTCGGAGTGATTTCATCGCTCGTACCGGATCGTGACCGTCGCCGGCAGCTTTCGCACGACGACATCATGTCCGTGTACCTCAGCCGCTGATCCGTTCACGACGGCTGACAGAACGCGCGCGTCGAGCGGAGACGGGACGACGACCCCTCCGGGCGGCATGCGGATTCCCGACCGAACGTTCAGCGTTACCGTATTCCCGGACATGCGCGCGTCGTAGGTGAGCGGACCGTAGTGCGTCGACAGGTTCGTCACCCGGACGCCCGGCTCCTCCTTCAGCCATTGAGCTTTGACTCCGGCGGTGATGACTAGCGATGAATCGCTCTCGCGCTCAAACGCCAGCATGTCGAGAAAGGACCGTATGTAATCCGATCCCACCCACGTGTGCGGCATGTCGCCGATGAACCTCGGCGTCTTCGGGTCACGGAAAACGACCTCGGCCCACTGATGCCACGCTGCCGGCCGCTGGTCCCGGAAAAAGAAGTCGAGCAACTCGTGTGCCTTCTCGCGCTGACCAAGCTGAACGAACGTGCCCACCGTGCGCAGCTCGTACGGAGTGTAGGCCTCGTACGCCTTCGTGCCGTCCGCTCGCGCGCGCGCCTCGGCGAAGTAGCGATCGAAAGTGCGCTGCAGCGCATCGGGAAACAGCTGCGTCCCTTCCCCGAGCGGCGACACCGCCACAGTAGTGGACGTCGCGTCGAAATCCGCCAGCTCCGCCGAGCCGGGGATGAAGTCGATTCCCCGCATAGACATCACGCGCCGAATCGATTCGGTCACGTCAGTGCGAAAGCTCGCGGTAATTCGCGCGTATCCGTCCGCTTCCGGGCGCCCCAGGATCCGCGCGATGAAAGTTGCGTCCTTGAATCCGCGCAGCGCGAAGAAGTCGTCCCAGTAGGAGTGCACCGGCTTCGCCGAATAGCCTTCGTGGCTGATGGATTCC
>JBKJKB010000070.1:0-2659 GCA_046597675.1 Gemmatimonadaceae bacterium | reverse complement strand
TGGGGGCAGAAGGACCCGCTCGTGGAGTACAAGCACGAGGCGTACACGATGTTCGTAGATCTCATGCAGGACGTGTACAACTCGTTCACCGAGCGGTTTTTCCGCGCCCAGGTTGTGTTCGAGGAGCCCGCTGGACGCCGCGCACCGCAGCCCGTGCCCGTAGCATCCAAGCCGCGGTACAACGCGCTGGGCGCGCTTGAGGGTCAGGGTAACGGCGAGGGTCGGAACGAAGTGATGGATATCGGGCCGGGCGAGCCGCCTAACGCGGTGCCGGCGACGCGCTCGGATCCGAAGGTCGTTGGCGTCGGGCGCGTCAGGTCATTGGCTCAGGGTGCGGCGCACACGCCGGTCGAGTGGAGCAACGTCGGCCGGAATGATCCGTGTCCGTGCGGGTCGGGCAAGAAGTTCAAGAAATGCCACGGAGCCGCGCTCTAGTCGCAGCGTTCTGATTTTGGTTGCTTGGGTGGGGTTGGTCGATTGGCGCGGGGCTCGGGTATTGTGCGCGTGTCCGGGTCCGGGCCGGGTCCCACCCTCCGCGCCTACGCTTCGCTAAGACGGCGCGTCGGACGGCACCCGGCTCGGAGTCCGACCATCCTCCGACCCGAGTCCAAGCGAATGACCAACCCCGCACCAGACGCATCACCCGGCCCGCTGCGCCCAGCCGCGCGCTCCGGTTTGCCCCGCGCGCGCAAGCGGCTCTCTGTCCGCGAGCTGCCGCTCACCGACCGACCACGTGAAAGGCTCCGCGCGCACGGGGCGCACGCGCTCAGCTCGCCCGAGCTGCTCGCGATCCTCCTCGGCTCCGGTAGCGGGGGGAGGTCGGCGCTGGAGCTGGGGCACGACGTGCTGGCGGCGGGGGACGGATCCTTGCGGCGCCTGGCCTCGCAACCCGTGGCGACGCTCATCTCGCTCGCCGGGATGGGCCCCGCGCGCGCCGTAGCGGTGCACGCGGCGCTGGAGCTTGGACGCCGGTTGAGTGCCGAGGAGCGGCGGGAAGGGGTGCCTATCCGCTCGCCGCGCGACATATTCAGAACGTACGCGCCCCGGCTGGAGGACCTGCCGGTCGAGGAGTTCCACGTCGCCATTCTGGACATCCACCACCGCCTCGAGCGGGATATCACGGTGACTCGCGGGATTCTCGATTCGTCGCTCGTTCACCCCAGGGAGGTGTTCCGCCAGGCCGTGGCGGAGAATGCGGCGGCCGTCATTCTCGTGCACAATCATCCGAGCGGCGATCCCACGCCGTCACCGGACGATCGCACGGCGACGGAGCAGCTCGTACAAGCGGGGAGAATGCTCGGCATACCCGTTCACGACCATGTGATCATCGGTCGCGGCCGGTTCATGAGCTTTGCGGAGGCAGGATTGCTGTGACGGCGACTGCGGTAGGCAGTGTGACGCAGGCCCCGGGTGAGATTCCGGGTTGGGTGACTTCCGAGATGCCGCTCCCCGAGCGGCTGGACCGGGAGCTGCTCGTGCGCGCGTACCGGTTCAGCGAGCGGGCGCACAAGGGTCAGAAGCGGCTGTCGGGTGAGGACTTCGTGTCCCATTGCGTCGAGGTCGCGAAGATCCTGGCCGAGCTTCAGCTCGACACGACTACCGTCGCGTCGGGGCTCATCCACGACGTAGTCGAAGACACCGCAGTCACGATCGAGGACGTCGAGGCCGAGTTCGGGAAGGAGGTCGCGGGCATCGTCGATGGGCTGACGAAGATCGGTCATCTCCCGCTGCACTCGACGCAGGAACGCCAGGTCGAGAACTACCGCAAGCTTCTGCTCTCGATCGCCAAGGACGCCCGCGTAATCATCATCAAGTTCGCGGACCGGCTGCACAACATGCGGACGCTGGATTATCTGGCTCCCGACAAACGGAAGCGGATCGCCCAGGAGACCCGTGATCTCTATGCGCCGCTGGCGCACCGGTTCGGAATGGCGCGGATCCGGTGGGAGCTCGAGGATCTCGCGTTCAAGTACATCGAGGCCGACGAGTACAAGGGTCTTGCCAAGCTGGTCGCTCAGAAGCGTGGCGAGCGCGAGCAGCACATCATACAGATGCGCGTCCCGCTCGACGAGGCGCTCAAAGGGGCCGGTATCCAAAACGTAGAGGTCACCGGGCGCGCGAAGCACCTCTGGTCCATTTACAAAAAGATGGCGAAGCTGGACAAGGACTACGAGGAGATCTACGACCTGCTCGCGATCCGCGTCCTCGTCAACACGGTGCAGGACTGCTACCACGCACTTGGCGTGATTCACGACGGTTGGACGCCCGTGCATACGCGCATCAAGGACTATATCGCGCAGCCCAAGTCCAACGGTTACCAGTCGCTGCATACGACGGTGTTCGGCCCGGGACGGCAGCTGTACGAGATCCAGATCCGTACGCGCGACATGCACCGCACCGCGGAGTACGGCATCGCGGCCCACTGGCGGTTCAAGGAGGATGCAAAGAGCGCGGATGACCTCGACCGTGCCCTGCAGTGGTTCCGGCAGGTCCTCGAGCTGCAGCTCGACGCCAAGACTCCGGACGAGTTTCTCGAGTTCCTGCGGCTCGATCTTTACCAGGATGAGATCTTCGTCTTCACGCCGACCGGCGACGTCATTCAGCTGCCGAAGGGCGCCACGCCGATCGATTTTGCATTCGCGGTCCACACGGAAGTGGG
>JBKJKB010000225.1:0-3083 GCA_046597675.1 Gemmatimonadaceae bacterium | reverse complement strand
CTCGACACGTGCCTCGCGATTCTCGAAGTGCTGCACGACGGCCTCGGGGATCCCAAGTACCGGCCCTGTCCGCTGCTGCGCAAATACGTCGCGGCCGGATGGCTCGGCAGAAAGACGGGTCGCGGATTTCACACGTATTCCTGAGCGCCGCGCATTGATGCACGCCGCGCTGCACCCGCTGACGGAAGAACAGCGCGAGATTCAGAAAGTCGCGCGCGAGTTCGCCGCCAACGAGATAGCGCCGCACGCCCAGCGCTGGGATCGCGAGGCGTTCTTCGACGAGTCGCTGATAGGAAAGCTCGGCGCGCTCGGCCTGCTGGGAATGATGCTGCCCGAGGAATACGACGGGCTCGGCCTCGACACGAAGACCTACCTGATGGCGCTCGAAGAGATCGCGGCCGCGGATGCTTCGACGGCGGTCCTCGTGAGCGTGCACAATTCGCTGCCGACGCAGATGATTCTGCGGTTCGGAACCGACGAGCAGAAGAAGAAGTTTCTTCCGCCGATGGCGCGAGGCGAGCTGCTTGGCGCGTTCGCGCTGTCCGAGCCGGAAGCCGGTTCGGACGCCGCTTCACTGATGACCCAGGCCGTCCGCGACGGCGACGGCTGGATACTGAACGGCACGAAGAGCTGGGTCACTACCGGCAGCCATGCGGGAGTGATCGTGGTGATGGCGCGGACGGACACCGCCGAGCTGAGACGCGGCGCGCGTGGAATCGGCGCCTTTATCGTCACGCCCGATCTCGCCGGCTTCACCGTCGGCAAGAAGGAGAACAAGCTCGGCCTGCGCGCGTCGCCGACCGTGCAGCTGGGCTTCGACGGCATGCGCGTCCCCGACTCGCACCTTCTCGGCGACCCGTCGCACGGTTTCATTTACGCGCTGCAGTCGCTGGACAACGGCCGGCTCGGGATCGCAGCGCAGTCGCTGGGAATCGCGCGGGCCGCTCTGGACCTCTCGCTGGCGTACGCGGCCGAGCGAAAGCAGTTCGGCCACAGCATCAGCGAATTTCAGGCGATCCAGTTCAAGCTCGCCGACATGGCCATGCGGATCGACGCCGGGCGAAGCCTGCTCTATGCGACCGCCGACGCGAAGGACCGCGGCGCGCCGATCAAGCACTTCGGCGCCATGAGCAAGCTGTTCGCGAGCGAGACCGCCATGTGGGCTACGACCCAGGCGATCCAGATTTTCGGTGGCTACGGGTACGTTAAAGACTATCCGGTCGAGCGGCTGTTCAGGGACGCGAAAGTGACCGAGATTTATGAAGGGACTTCCGAGATCCAGAGAGTGGTGATCGCGAGGGAGCTGTTAGGGTCTTTATAGTCATCACTAATCACCATTACTAATGGAACTCTTTAAGACAATCCGCGAAATGGGCCACGAACAGGTGGCCATCTGCAGCGACAAGGCGTCCGGCTACTGCGGGATCATCGCGATCCACGACACCCGCCTCGGCCCCGCGCTTGGCGGCACGCGGTTCTGGAATTACGACACAGAAGATGAAGCGATCATTGACGCGCTGCGTCTTGCGCGCGGGATGACGTACAAGAGCGCGGTCGCGGGGTTGAACCTCGGCGGCGGCAAGTCCGTCATACTTGGCGACAACAAGACGAAGGACAGGGAAACGATCTTTCGCGCGCACGGACGCTTTGTTGACACGCTCGGCGGCAGGTATATCACCGCCGAAGACGTCGGGACGAGCCCGTCCGACATGGATTACGTCCACATGGAGACGAACCACGTCGCCGGACTCGCGTCGAAATCGGGCGATCCGTCGCCGGTCACGGCGCACGGCGTCTTCCGCGCCATCGAAGCCACGGCCAAATACCGGTGGGGCTCGAACGATCTGCACGATCGCACCATCTCGGTGCAAGGGTGCGGGCATGTCGGCCGCTACCTCGCCAAGGAGCTGCACGCCGCTGGCGCCAAGCTGATCGTGACGGACATCGACCCCGAGAAGGTGCGCCAGGTCGTGACCGACACGGGCGCCAAGACCGTCGCACCCGACGAGATCTATTCGGTCCAGGCGGACATCTTCGCGCCCTGCGCGCTCGGCGGGATCATCAACGACGAGACGATCCCGAAGCTCAGGGTCGAGATCGTCGCGGGTGGCGCGAACAACCAGCTGCTGGAAGAGCGGCATGGCGACGCCCTCGAGGCGCGCGAGATTCTGTACGCGCCGGATTACGTCGCGAACGCGGGCGGGGTGATCAACGTGTACAGCGAGCTCGCTGGCTGGGACCTCGATCGCTCGTTCAAGAAAGCGGACGAGATCTTCGATACGGTCCTCGGCGTCTTCGAGCTGGCGAAAACGGAGGGAATCCCCACGTATCGCGCCGCCGACCGCCTCGCGGAACGCCGCCTCGGCGATCCCCAGGCCGTCCGGAAATCATGGGAGCAATGGCCGCCGCGCAACGGACAGGGCGCGTGATGCCGGAGTCCGGAGCGGGGCGCGACGGGGGCGGCAGGGAAAAGATTCCCATTGCCGCCGACCACGCGGGATTTTCGATGAAGGAGCAGCTGAAGACAGAACTGGAGCGGCTCGGATACGAGCCCGTGGATCTCGGCGCGCGGTCGGAGGAGGCGAGCGACTACCCCGAGTTCGCGCACGCCGTCGCGCAGCAGGTATCGAGCGGTGAGGCTCGCAGGGGAGTGCTGCTGTGCGGCAGCGGGATCGGAATGGACATCGTAGCCAACCGGTACCCCGGCGTTCGCGCGGCGCTCGCCTGGCAGCCGGCGATCGCGGAGCTGTCGCGCAAGCACAACGACTCCAACGTGCTGGTGCTTCCGTCCCGGTTCATGTCGCAGGACGATGCGGCCTCAGCGCTGCGGAAGTGGCTGGAGACGGACTTCGAAGGCGGCCGCCATCAGCGCCGCGTCGAGCAGATCGAGACACCCACAACGGCGGCGCGCAAATGATGGAAAGGAACGCCGAGGCAGGCGGCTCGCAGCTGCGCGCCCTGCGCGCGTACGACCACGACATCGCGAAGCTGGTTATAGAGGAGACCGAGCGCCAGCGACACGGGCTCGAGCTGATCGCCAGCGAGAACTTCGTGTCTGAGGCGGTGCTCGAAGCGATGGGCAC
>JBKJKB010000217.1:0-6337 GCA_046597675.1 Gemmatimonadaceae bacterium | reverse complement strand
GCGAGAATGAAGACGCGCCCAGGGTGACCGTGTTGGGTGAAGGGGGTGGCGGCGGGGGGGGCGGTGGCGGAGGGGTGATTCCACCACCACCACCTCCTCCACCGCACGCAAGCAGGGCAACGACAAGCAGGGCGGTGAGCGACAGTGAACGATTTACTGGCATCAAAGTGTCCTCCACGGTATGGTTTGTCGAGTACGATACCAGAACGGGAGCGCCATCGTATTGTAGATGGACGCCGGGCGTTGGACGCGCGTGACGTTGACTCTTTCAGCCGTTGCGCGGGTACGAGAGGTGCAGCGAAGTCGGAGGGTGATTGTGAACAGTTCAGACCTGAATCGTGCGTCGCGTTACCGCTCGCGGATGATGAGCGTGCCCGGCTTCTCGCTGTACCGGGGCGTGCATCCGCAGGGTACCGAGCTGCCCAAGCACGCGCACGACGATCCGACGCTGTGCTATGTGTTGCGTGGGCGGTTGACGAAATACATCGGCGGCCAGGTGGTGGATTGCCTGTCGGACTCGCTCAAGGTCACGCCAGCGGGGGAGCCGCACTGGAACCGGTTCACAGCCGGCGAGACTCACGGCCTCCGCATCGATGTGGACCGCCGGCGTTTCCCGGACTCCCGTCCGATCCATCGATTGCTCGACGAGCGCATACACGTTTCGGGTGCGCACGCCGGCAACATCGTCAACCGGCTTCTCGCCGAGCTGGACGCGAAGGACGACGCAGCCGCGATAGCCGTGGAAGGTTTGCTGCTGGAGCTGCTGGCCGTGCTTGCGCGGGAAGCGGTGCCCGGAGCGTCGACGATAATTTCGCCGTGGCTGCGCGAGGCGGACGACATGATTCGCGAGCTGTATGCATCGTCGATCGCGCTCGGTGCGGTGGCGCGCGCGGTCGGAGTCGCGCCCGCCACTCTGGCGAGAAGCTACCGCGCCGCTTTCAGGCTCACGGTAGGGGAGCGGATCCGGCAGCTGCGGATCGAGCGCGCGGTGCGCGAGCTGCTCGAGAGCGAGGAGCCGCTATCGTCGATCGCGCTCCGGGCCGGGTTCTATGATCAAAGCCATTTCACGAATCTATTCCGGCGCCGGTTCGGGGTCACGCCGGCGCAGTACCGTCTCGCAGCCACTCGCCGCGTGAGTTGAGTGCGGTTGCAGGAGAAATGAAAGGCCGGCAAGACTCGCGTCTTGCCGGCCTTTCTTCATGGAGCGGTTTCCGATTTACGGCGTGCAGGGAACCGACAGCCCCCGCGCATCGCATTCCGCCGCCGGTACCAGCATTTGCGGGTGAACGACGTCGCCGGAACGGTCGATCGGAAGCGATCCCGTTCTACCGTACCGACGGGCGTCTATCCAGCGCGTGCCCTGCTGCCACAACAGCGAGTACACCCTGTTATAGAGCAGCTCTGTCACGAAGGCCGCATCGCTACTCACAATGGTCAGAGTCGACGGCGGAAGTCCGCCGGCGTGATTTCTCACCAGGTTGATGTCGTCGATGGCGCCGAGCTTGTTGCCCGTGTTCCACCGGATCTCGGCGCGGAGCAGAAGCAGCTCCTCGTTTGTGAGCCACGGAACGTCAGCGTCCGTGTTCGCCAGCGCGCGGTTGGACGGCAGGTTGTACATCACCGGCTTGTGCGTCGCGGTGAGGTTGTTGAGGGTTAGACTGCGCCCCGCCGCCATCACCTTGGTCGTTAGACGCAGGTCCGGGGAGCCGTCACTGCGTGCCTGCGCGCCTGTCACGATCGACGGATGCACCCAGTACGTATTGGAAGCGAGCGATCCGGTAACCGGATTCGTCAACTCGCCGGCTGCGCCCGTGTACCCAAAGTAGACTCCCGTTGCCAGCGAACCCGGCAGACCAGCCGTCGTTACGAAAGACTGTCCGATGGCCGTGGCCGCCTGCGCCCAGCACGCCGTGCAGTTATTGAATGTCGCGCGATGCACGAGTATGTCGGCCGCGAGTCCGCGGTTGAACTGCAGGAACGTCGCGGGAGTCGTGAAGCCGGTGTACCCCGGCACGAACGCAAACGGGAATGCCGCTCCACCCGCCTGCAGGTCGGCCGCCGCCTCGTCCATCAGCGTGGACGCTGCCGCCATCGCGTCTGCAAAAGACACGAACGGTGCCGGATCAGCCGCGATGTCACGGTCCACGTCGATCGGGATCCCGGTGGAGCCGCTGCGAACCGCGAGCCGGAAAAGATGGTACGCCTTGTACGTCTTGGCGAACCCTTGCGACGCTCGCAGCTCCGGTGCCGTCAATCCGGTCGTCGGGCTCGCGAGGGCCGTCAGATACGTGTTGATCGAGCGGATCGCCTGATACTTGCTGAGCCACGAGCCGCCTGATCTTCCACCGGCGTCCTGCGGGCCGCTGATCTGCTCGCCTGTCTCGCGCGGATCGTTACCGAGCAGGTTGTAGCCCTCGCGGCCGTAGATCGAATAGAACTCCAGTTCGGCGGCGAGGTCGTTGAATGCCTGGATCTGCACCCCAGTGGCCGCGCGCGCGAGCACTGCGCGCGTCGGGGCCGCGGTCAGGGCGTCCTGCGTGGGAGCGTTCGTGTTTTGTATGTCCAGGTCGCGACAGGCGGCAAGCGAGAGGGCTCCCACCATCACGACGCCTACGCTGCGGGTGCGGGCACCCACGCGGGCGCCCGGCAACCGTCGAAGTATAGAAGTCATCAGAATCCCAGGGAGATGTTAAGGAAGACGCTGCGACTTGGCGGATATGGTGCCACGTCCAGGTTGTTGCGGATCGCGGCGGAGCCGAGGTTCGCAACTTCAGGGTCGAGTCCTGTGTAATCGGTCTTCGTGAAAAGATTGCGTCCGGTCAGACTGATGCGCGCATCGTCCACGCCCCATCTAAGGCCGCGGAACAGGCTAGCCGGGATGTCTACGCCGAGGCTGAGCTCCCGGAGCTTGAGGAATGTGGCGTCCTCGATGAATGGAAGCATGACGCCGTCCGCCATCGCTTTTTGGCGGATCTTATGGGCCTCACTTCCGAAATCGGCGGCATTGCTTCTGAGCCTGCCGTCGTCGTACAGGAATTGTGTCAGGTTGATGATGTCACCGCCCTTCTGATAGTCCAGCACCGCGTTGAGACTCCACGGTCCGAGTGTAAAGTCGTTGACGAAGCCCATGCGGAAATCAGGGGCGGTGTTTCCGATCGTGAGGTCTGTTGCCGTCGTACGGGTGCCGTCGGGGTTGTACCGGCGGCCGATGAGTTGCGTCAGCGGGTCGCCCACGCGGATGAACGTGACGCCCAAGCCGCCGAAGCCCGAGAGCGGCGGACGGAAGGGCGGCAGTCCGGCGAGATCCAGGACTTCACTGTCGTACTTCGTGTAAGTCATCCGGGACACCCACTGCATGCGCTCACGCTGAATCGGCGTGAAGCCCAGGCCCATCTCGATACCGGTGTTCTTGATCTTGCCGCCATTGAACACGCGGCTGGTGAATCCGGTCGACGGCGCCGGCGTGCGCTGCAGCAGAAGGTTCGTGGTATTTCTGTTGAACGTGGTAAGCTCCCAGGTCAGGCGACCATTCATCGCGAAACCGTCGAGGCCCAGCTCGATCTCTTTTACGCGCTCCGGCCCGACGTCCGGGAAGCCCGAGGCTCCGGATATCGTGAAGCCCTGCAGCCCGCCAAGCAGCGGCGTGCCGAGCAGGGTGAACTTCTGGCCGAACAGCGGCTGGTTTCCCGTCTCTCCGTACGCGAAGCGCGGCTTGATCTCGCTGCCCACGCCCAGCAGGTTGAGAATCCTGTAGGACGCTGACAGTTTCGGGAAGATGTAGTACTTGTCGATGTCGCCGTTCACACTGCTCTTTTCGGCGCGCAGGCCGCCCTGCAGGAGCAGCCGCTCGTCGAACAGCCGAACCTCTTCCTGAGCGTACATCGCGAACGTGCGCTCTTGGGTGAGGTTTTCAGTGCCCGTCGTGATGGTGCCCTGGCCGACGTTACGCTGGCCGGGCACGAGGTTCTGAGTACGGATACGGTTCGTGCGCAGCGCGCGGTCCTCGTACTGCAGTCCGGCGGACGTCGTGGCCGACCAGAAGCCCCCGGGTCGCAGCGTGTGCACCATGTTCAGGTTCCAGTTGTGGAATTGGCTCCTGCCATCCTGGTCGATGGCTTCGCCCGGCAGCGCCTGCGGCTGCTCGGAGAACAGCTCGCCCGGCGCCCAGACGTCGTTCGCCTGATGGAAGGCATCGAGTCCGCCGCCGGCGATGAACCGAAGCGATTGCCGGTCGGACGTGATCGCGTTGAAGTTCACGGTAGCGCCGCCGGTGAAACGGTTGGTCTGCTCGTTATTCAACCCGATATCGGTGAGCTGTACCGTGTTGGACTGAATTCCCCAGTCCGGCCTGATATAATTGCCGTTCGGGTCCCGTCGTCGCAGGTCCACGAAGCTCGGCGTGTACGGGAATGCGTAGCCGTGGCAGGCGTAGTTGTTACAGTTGTTGTTCCAGCCGCGGTCGTGCTCGGACCGGTTGAACACGCTCGACACCTTGACGTCGAAGCGCGCGTTGACAATCTGATCGAGGTTGATCCGCAGTCCCTGGCGCCGGAACCCCGTGTTCGCCTCGATGCCGCCGTCACGCTTGAACGTCGCGCCTACGAGGTAGCGCGTATTCTCAGTACCGCCGCTTACGTCCGCGGCTGTCTCCCAGGACACTTCTCGGCCGGTGAAGACCCTGTCGTAGTGATTGAAGTACGGATTCGGATCGGGCGTGAACCACTGGGCGACGGACGGACCATACCCGCCTTGCGCCGGGGGGGCGGTCGCCTCTGCCAACGTCCAACGACGGCTCTCGAGAGTCTTGAGCGGCGTGAACTGACCGAACCGCTGGGTGAGTCGAACGCGCGGGCGACCTGCCTGTCCTCGCCGCGTGGTGATGATCACCACGCCGTTCGCCGCCTTCGATCCATAGATGGATGACGCCGCTGCCCCCTTCAGGATCTCGATGCTGGCAATGTCCGCCGGATTGATGTCGGCCACCCGGTTGACGGCGTCGTCTTCGGCGGTTGCGAATGCCGCGGCGGTGACGACACCCCGTCCGCTGGCGACACGCTCGTTGGAATAGATCACGCCGTCAATCACGTACAACGGATCGTACGCGCCGAGGATCGTGTTGTTGCCGCGGATCTGCATCTGGATTCCGCCGCCTGGAGCGCCGGAGTTCGATTGCAGGTTCACGCCGCTGACCTTGCCGGTCAACGCGTTCTCGAAGGTCGGCGCGGCCACGCGCGAGAGCTCCTCGCCCGTCACGTACGCGATCGCCGTCGTGGCGCTGCGGCGCTCGACCGTCGTGGCCTGTCCGGTCACGACTACTTCGCCGAGCCGGAAGAAGTCCTGCACCAGCACGACGTCGAGCGTGCTCGTGCCGGCGGGAACGGCGATCTCGCGCCGCGTGTATCCGATCGCGCGGATCTGCAGCCGGACGTCGCCGGCGGGCGCGCTGATGGAGTAGCGGCCCTCCGCATTGGTGCGGGCGGTCCGGCCTTCGGCCGCGTTGAGAATCGAGATCTCCACGTCGGGGACCGGCTCGGTCGAGCCGGAGCGGGTCACTCGACCCGAGATCTGGCGTTCCTGCGCCGCGAGGAAGGTCGGGACGACCAGCAGCAGTAGCAACGCTGCCAGGCCCGTTCGCAACAACGTGCGAGTGCCCATGGGTTCTCCAGGGAATTGGGTGGGGCTGCATCCATCATGCTTGCCGCAACGACCGTCCAACTTTGTGCGGCGCGCAGATAATGGGAGCCACCGGGACCCGCGTCAAGTCCGTGGCTGGTACAAACGGACGGGCGCAGGGTCCAGGGTTCCTCAGCCCCTCCGGTTGACGACCCTGCCGGGCGGTCAGCCGCCCGGCATAAGCACGATCTTATCGATCGTCCCCGTTGCAACCGAGTGATAAGTCGGACGCGCGCGCCGGTAGATGTCGCGCGCCATGGTCGTTCCCCACGGGGTCTTCATCATCTCCGTGTACAGCGGGGTGAGGAATTTGCGCCGGCCCTGCGACGTGAGAAAGCGGGCAAGCGCCTGGAACGCCGGCTCGTACCGGTTCCTGATCGCGATGAGCAGCCACGCGCACCGGTCTTCCATTTGATACGTAGAATTACGTATGGGCTGCCAACAGCTTGGAACGCATCATCGAGCTATGCCTCGCCGTAATTCTCTGGCTGCGGCGGCTGCCGCGATCTCCCGTCGCCCTGCGGCCACGCTGCTGATCCTCGCGGTCGCCCTTCTTCCACTGATCGGCCTTGGCGGCACGGTGCGGCCGGACAACAGCCTCACTGTTTGGTTCGTCGAGGACGATCCTGCGCTTGTTGCCTACCGCCAGTTCCTTCACGAATTC
>JBKJKB010000153.1:0-3003 GCA_046597675.1 Gemmatimonadaceae bacterium | reverse complement strand
GTCGTGAGCGGACTGTACGGCCGGTGGGTGCAAGAGACAACACAGGCCGCCCTGGTGATCTGTGCCGTTGGAGCCGGATTGGTATGGCGTCCGACCTCCGCGCACGAGAGAATGCTCCGCGGGCTGTTTGGCTGGGGTGCGGTGTGGCTGCTGATGGGACTCTTTCTGGAGCCATCAGAGGGGGGCATCAAGAAGGTCCCTGAAACGCTGTCGTATTTCTTCACTGTCACCGGCCTGACCCTGATGCTGCTGGTGACCTTTGCAGTCATCGTCGAAGTCCTGCGGCGCCCGAAAATGGTCGCCACCCTGATCGAAGTCGGTCATAACCCCATGCTTTGTTATGTGCTGTACACAGTGTTCATCAATTCATTTTTGGAAATGATTCCTGCCATGCGGGGCGTACTGCGCAATTCCGCAGGGGAAGTCGTTCTCAGGAGTGTCATCAGCACCGTGGTAGTCGTTTTGATCGTCCGCGCATTTACGCGCAAACGGATATTCTGGAGGACTTGATTTACCTCGCCGTGGACCGGCATTTGCATTCCCGGGTATGCAAAATTGCATGACAGAATGCACGACTAATCGACACAGCCACTGATGGAGTAAGAAATGAACATAAATTTTAAGCGGGCTGTCATCGTCGGGAGCTTCGCCTTTTCGCTCGTCGCAGTTGCGCGGCCTGCAGCGGCGCAGTGGAGCGCCAGCGCGATTGGCGTGGCGGAATACGACACCGAGGAAACTCTGCTGCTGCTCGCTGGCGCCAGCGCCGGCCCGAGCGGCCTAGGTTGGCGCCCGCTAGTCGGAGTCCAGGCCTACCATCTCAGCTATAAGCTGCCTGCGGAGACGAAGAAAGTATTCTCCGTGAGACCGTACGCGGGGGTCCGGAATAACTTCACGGGCGGGTCGCTCGCATTCACGACGGGATACGCTTTCGTGAGCGACGATGACGCGCCGCGACCGCTCGGAACCGCGGTTGCCGACAGCAAGGATGGCGTGGTCGTCAGCACCTCGCTCGACTACTGGGGCACGGGCGGACCGCTCGGCTACCAAGTCCTCGCCAGCTACAACTTCGGCGGAGAATCGTTGTGGACTCGCGGACGTGTGACGTCGCGCGTCAGAGAGCTGGCCAGCGGGGGACAGGTTCGAGTCGGCGGCGAAGTCGCCTACGCGAACTCCGACAACTTCAGTCTGATCCAGCCCGGACTCGTAGCGGAGTGGCACAACGGGAGTGGCTTCATTCTCGGCTTCGGTGTTGGTCGCAAGCTGGTCAAGGATGGGGACGATGCAACGTTCTTCCGTATCGAGACGGTCCTTCCGCTGGTGCGATAAACGGGAGCGCCGGACGCATGGCGTCCGGCGCCCGTTGTTGGCATTGACCACAGCCTTCCCGCGCCTCCCCGCCGCGCCTCCCCGCGCCTCCCCGCGCCTCCCCGCGCCTCCCCGCGGCAGCCGTTGTCGATGGGCCATTTGTGTGAGTGAGGCCAAACCTTCGCGCTCAGTGGGTTTATAAACAACAGGTTGAGCAAGGGTCACGACCCCGCATATTTGTGACGTGGCAGCCCGTGACCACCAGCACCAATTACCCCAAAAGGGCATATTCTTTGCTTAAACATGTTTTTGCTTGATGGTACTACGGGGTGCCGGCTTACTCAGGGCGGCGCTAAGTCTTAGGGAGCACAACAATGTCATCCGCTGACCCACAATTCGCTGGAAACCCCGAGCTGCCGGAGGAACACCACGTTTCTCGCGCGCAGCTCGTGATCACTGGCGAGTTGCCCGTTTTTCAAGGGTCAGGGTTGGTGCAGGCGTCCTCGCCGGAGATCGAGTCGTCGGCGCACGGCGGATTCAGCCTTCATAAATCGGCGCCTGTCACGGCGCCCGCGCTGACTTTCGGTTTGGCTACGTCGCCATCCATGCCGAACACCAAGGGTGGAGCGTGGGTCAGTCCCGTGCTGCAGATGCCGTCGAGTGTTCCGCATATGTGGATTCCGGCGCAGCAGGAGTCCCGGTTCAGGGCGTCGAGGCGGCGCGTCGAACAGATCATCGACAAGCTCATCGAAGGCGCGGCTCACGAGCGTCCGCCGAAGACGGTCGTGGTTGTGGCCCATCCGGACGATGAGGCAATCGGAGTAGGAGCCCGCCTCAAGAATCTGCCGGATTCGCTGATCGTGCATGTTACCGACGGCGCGCCACGCGATCCCGTGTACGCCCAGAAAAAAGGCTTCGCCACTCGCGAAGAGTATTCCCGCGCCCGCCAGGAAGAGCTCGCGGCGGCGTTGAGACTTGTCGAGGTGGGTCCGGAGCGCACGCGTTGCCTGAACGTCGTCGATGGGGAAGCCAGCGCGCGCATGGTCGAGCTCTCCTACTCGATCGCCGACCTGCTGGACGAGTTCCGCCCCGAAGTGGTGCTTACGCACCCGTACGAAGGCGGCCACACTGATCACGATGCAACGGCGTTCGCGGTGCATCTTGCGTGCGGCATGCTCAGGCGCGAAGGCGTGCCGGCCCCGCTCGTTCTTGAATTTACGTCCTACAACTTCAAGGGCGGGGAGAGAACGGTCGGAGAGTTCATCCCGTTTTTTGGCGTGACGGCGAAGCAGGCAGATCTTCCGCCCGAGCTCCAGAAGCTCAAGCGGGAGATGTACGACTGCTTCGTTTCTCAAAAGGATTGCTTGAGCGCATTCCCCGTCGAGCGCGAGCAATTTCGTCCGGCCCCGAGGTACACCTTTACGCAGGCACCGCACCGCGGACCGCTTCTGTACGAGCGATTTTCCAACCTCGTCAGCGGTGACCAGTGGCGCGACCAGGCGAGACGCGCTCTGGAAAGGTTGCGCGCCAAGAAACGCTCGAGCCGTACACTTTCGGCGAGCTGACGGCTCTCACACAAGCGGAAGTTCGAAGCTCCAGCTTTTTTTTGCGAGCTCGCCGGGTGACGTTGAGCCGGGCCGAGTGAAATCGCGGCGCTCCCGGGGACATTAAGAGCCTCCACACGCCGTACGTCCGCTC
>JBKJKB010000115.1:0-2801 GCA_046597675.1 Gemmatimonadaceae bacterium | reverse complement strand
GTCCATGTTCGCCTGGATCTTGAACACGAATCCGGTGAAGTCCTCGTCGGTCGGCTCGATCTGTCCCGCCGATGAATCACGCGGGAGGGGCGGCGGGGCGAATTCCAAAAAATGATGCAGGAAAGCCTCGACGCCGAAGTTGGTGAGCGCGCTTCCAAAAAAAAACCGGAGACAGCTCGCCCGACAGAAGGGCGTCGCGCGAGAACGGATGGCCGGCTTCGTCCAGCAGCGACACGTCGTGCCGCAGCTGGTCATGCGCTTCGGCGCCGAGGAGGTCGCGCAGGTCCGGGCTGTCGAGCGCCTCCGCGCGCACGGCGGCGCGGGTGGCGCCGTGGTCCGCGCTGCGGTCGAAGAGATGGATGCTGCCGGCCCACCGGTCGTAAATCCCTACGAACGCGTTGTCACGGTTGATCGGCCAGGTGACGGGATGGCACATGATGCCGAGGTCGGCTTCCACGTCACTGATGAGCTTGAGCGGATCTTCACCCACTCGATCGCACTTGTTGACGAACGTGAAGATCGGCGTGCGGCGGCGCTTGCACACCTCGAATAGCTGCCGCGTTCTCTCTTCCACGCCGCGCCTGTTGTCGAGCAGCATCACCGCGCTGTCAGCGGCGACTAGAGTGCGATAGGTGTCTTCGGAAAAATCTTCGTGGCCCGGCGTATCGAGCAGGTTCACCTGATAGCCGTCGTACTCGAAGTTCATCACGCTCGACGTGACCGAGATGCCGCGCTCCTGCTCCATCTTCATCCAGTCCGAGGTCGCGTGCCGCTGCGCGCGGCGGGCTTTCACCGAGCCCGCGAGATGGATCGCTCCGCCGTACAGCAACAGCTTCTCCGTCAGCGTCGTCTTGCCCGCGTCGGGGTGGCTGATGATTGCGAATGTGCGTCGGCGGCCGACGGCTGCGGCGAGCTCAGTGGTACTCAAGAATTCCTGGGGTGCGATGCTACGGCGCGGCTACGAACCTTTGTAGCAGAGGGGCGGGAGGTGGTTGCCCGGGCGGGAAGATTACCTGAATCTTAAGCACCGATTCGCCCGGGGGAGCAGTCCAGGAAAAATCGTACGTCTCGCCGACGCCAATGAATAGGTTCGCCAGCCGTGGCGCGGTCAGCGCGCGAGGTGCGGTGGCGCCATCCTTCGACACGAGTCGCCAGCGCTGTACGGTTGCATCCGCCGTGAGCTGAACCTGAATGCGCGGCGCGGCTAGCATGTTAATCAGCCGCAAGCGGTATGTCTTACCTTGTTGCAGCCTCATCGGCGCGGGCGTCCGCACGCCGTTCAGAGACCTCCCCGATCCGCCACGCTCGTTTGGCAGCAGGCCCACCATCAGAGTCAGGTCGGAGGACGGGTCGTAGGCCTCGCCGGGCTCGAGCACGATCAGCGGTGCGTACATCCCCGACGCGATCTGGTCCTCCTCGTCCATATGCGAATGGAACATGTACGTGCCCGCCCGCGGCGGAGTGAACCAGACCACGAACGAATCTCCCGGCGCAAGCAACGGGGCGCGGGCTGAGCCGAGCCCGCTGAAACCCGCAACTCCGTCGAAGACACTCTCAAGCTCCATCCCGTGCCAATGAACGCTCGTAGGTGTTCGCAACCGGTTCACGATGGTGACTCTGTTGCGCTGTCCGCGAACGACGATGAGCGGCGTACCGGGGACCACCACGGAGTCCCGTGCCGGCTCGGCGCCACGCTGCAGGACGTAGCCCTTTCGTGAGATGTTGCCGCGCGCGGCGCGAGCCTCCTGAATGAAGAGTCTGTGCGTGGCCACGTCCGGTTCGTCCGGGGGCGTGTAAGATCCCGCGGGGTCCGTGACATCGACGCCGAGGACCAGCCCCGCCATCGACTCCATGGGATGACGCTCCACGGCGTGGATGTCGTGATGGCGCGTGCTGTCAGACCGCTCCGGGAAGGGCACGATGTGCGGAATCATGTGACAGTGCACCAGCCATTTCCCCGGTCGGGTCAACGCCCACTCCAGTCGGAACGTGCTGCCCGGATTCATCGACTCCGTGACCGCGTAGCGTCGCGTGCCTGGCGTGTACGCTGAATCACCGACTCCGTCGCCCTTTGCCGTGACGAGAAAGTGGAAGCCGTGCAGGTGCATGGGATGGGGACGGTTCGTCGCGTTGATGAATCGCCAGTGCGCCGTATCACCCATCGCGTATGTCAGGCGTTCGGTGTGCGGCCACGATCGGCCGTTGACGGCAATCTCCCATACTTCCTCGTGCGGAGGCGGAGCGCCACTGTCCGATTCGATCTCAATCAGGGAGATGACGAAAATGCGCTCGCGCGGATCCACACGAGCGCCGGCGGGATCCACGACAATGGCGCCCGAGAGCTGGGCGTCCCGCCCGGCGCGGCGGTTGAGCGCCGAGTGGGAAGTGGTGCCCCAGTAGTGGAAAGTCCCGGCGTGCTGTGCGACGAAGTCGATCTCTCGTGTCGCTCCCGGCGCGATGCTGAAGGTGTCGTTCGGAGTCGCTCCGGCGCGCAGGCCATGAACGATCAGCGTGGAATCCTGAATCGTGTTCCTTACGCTGACGCGTACTTGCGTGCCTTGCGGTACGCGCACCAGCGGTCCGGGGATCGACGGCACCTTCCCGCGCTCGGCGAAGGCCTGGACGGTAACGGCGCTGTCCACATCGAGATCGGGACGCCACCCCGCCCAGACCGCGTCGAGATCGAGATGCAAGACTCCGCGCGTGAGCTGGCCGGAAGCGGCCCGGTTGTCGTTGGCCTGAGCGACAATCAGTCCCGCGGCGGGCGACGGGCGGTCCGCCGCGCTGCGCGCACATGAACC
>JBKJKB010000318.1:0-3141 GCA_046597675.1 Gemmatimonadaceae bacterium | reverse complement strand
CATTTTCGCGAGAAGGGCCAGGTTCCCTTCAGTGATGCTGTTTGCCAGTGTAGCCTGAACCGCATCGTTGCCGACGTAATTGATGTAGTCCATATCATTGGGCCGGCGATAAATGCCGTTCGTAACGAAGAGATCCTTGAGCCCGTCGTTGTCAAGATCCGCGAACAGCGCCGCCCAACTCCAGTCGGTCGCGTAGACCCCGGCGAGATAACCAATTTCGCTGAAGCGTCCCCCGCCGCGGTTGAGTTGCAGCGTGTTGCGTGCATACTGCGGGTGATAACCTGCCTTCACCTTCAGGTTGTAGATGTTGAAGCTCTCGGCGTTGGCAGACGTCTTCAGGATTTCCTCGCGCTCGGGCAGCATGTCGACGGCGACGATGTCCGGTCTGCCGTCGTTGTTGAAGTCGGCGGCATCGACCCCCATCGAGAAACGACTTGTGTGCCCCATTGACGTGCCGATCGATTCGGTGAACGTCCCGTCGCAGTTGTTGAGGTACAGAAAATCATTCTCCTGGAAGTCGTTCGCGACGAACAGGTCGGGGCAGCCGTCGAAGTTGACGTCGCTCGCGACGACGCCGAGTCCGTAGCCCTCGACGCCGCCGTAGATGCCGGCTCGCTCGCTGACGTCGACGAAATGTCCGGCGTCGTTCCGAAACAGGCGATCTCCCGCGGTCGGATGGCGCACTGAGCGCTGAGGCTTCGAGCTCACTCCGCGCTCGGTGTGGGTCGAGTGATTCAGGAGATACATGTCGAGGTCGCCGTCCCCGTCGTAATCGAAGAAGGTGGCCTGCGTGGAATATCCAGCGTGTTCCAGACCGTACGCGGCGGTCCTGTCAGTAAAAGTGCGGTCGCCGTTGTTCACGTACAGGACGTTGTGTCCTTTCATCGTGAGATAGTTCACCGCTGAGACATAGATGTCGAGGCGGCCGTCTCCGTTGACGTCGGCCATGGTGACACCACTCGTCCAGCCCGGCGGCCCCCTCACTCCGGCGCGATCGGTAATGTCTTCGAACCTGTAGTTGCCCTTATTGAGATAGAGCCGGTCGGAGCCGAGGTTCGAGGTGAAATACAGATCCGGGAGTCCGTCGCCGTCGATGTCGCCGGCCGCGACTCCGCCTCCGTTGTAGTAGTAGAGGTAATTCAGGATGTTAAAATCGGCTCGTTCCGGCAGCTCGTTTCTGAACACTACCCCGGTCATCTTCGGCGGCAGAAGCTCAAAGAGCGCCGGGGGAGTTTCCCGGCGCTCACAGGCAGTCAAAGCCAGCACGCCCGCGGCGGCGACGATCGCAGACGAGCGGATCATGGGCTATCGGGCGGGATGAATGCGGATTGCCTGGCCTCCGCCGGGAGCGAGAACAACGCGCAGGCGCAAGCCCGCGGTGACCGTCCAGGAGAGGTTGCCGTCCCGGGTCTCGACGAGGACGCTGTTTCTTTCATCCGGCGAAGTTACCCGCAGTCCGACGGCAGTGGCCTGCGCATCCGCGTTTCCCACAGCCAGAGTAATGCCGGCCAGGCCCGCCATCAGGGACCGATTTATGCAGCGGATCAACATGTCCATTTCCCTTTTCCATTGATCAAAGCCGAATCCCTGATTTCGTTCGGACTGCTTGTCGCACTGCTTTCCGGCTGCGCCCATTCGGGTAGAACGGGTCCGGATAAGCCACGTGCCGCAGGGCCTCATGATGCTCCTGCAAGGGCCGCCGTGACCGCGGAAGACATCGAGCGCACTCCAATTGTGCCGCTCGAGGAGCTGCTGACTGCACGGGTAGCCGGGGTCTGGATTGCGCGGACTGCCGACGGCGGCATCGCGGTTCGCATCCGGGGCGCCACGTCTGTGACCGGCAACAACGAGCCGCTGTATGTGCTGGACGGCATGCCGATCCAGGCTGGACCAAATGGAAGCTTGACCGGAATCGTACCTAACGACATCGCATCCATCGAGGTTCTGAAGGACGCCACCGCCACAGCGATGTATGGGGTGCGTGGGGCGAATGGTGTCATCATTATCAAGACGAAACGCCCCGGTCAGTGAGGTGAATTAGCAACTGACAGCCGCTGAGCGGCATCGACCGTTGCGGCAACCGGCGCCGCGTCGCGCCGCCGGGTGCTGACCCGGCGGATGACGTTTTCGCCGACCTGCCTGCCTTGGACGATTCCTTCGTCGATCGCCATCCGATAGTGAATGCCGCCGTACAAGCGGCTGATCGCAGCCTCGGCGGCGGCCTGATTGAACGAGGTGAACGAGCGCACCGGCAGTCCGTACTCGACCTCCGTGCTGTCGACAAACGCGAAGTTGTCGCCGAACAGTTCCGTCAAAACAATGGCCGCGGCGGTCGAGATAACGCTGTGGCCGCTTGTGTATTCCGGAAACGGCGGCGTCTGCAGAAGCGGTAGCCACGCCTCATCCAGGTAGCCGTTGATCACCGTTTCAGGCCGGAGGACATTGCTTCTGTATTTTTCGTCCCAACTGCTGATGAAGCCATCTGCAAGCGCAACGGATGTACGCGCGTAAGCTTCGGCCGACCGGACAGGATCGGAGCCCGACTTCCGCGAAGCGATCCCCACGATGCCCATCCAATGGCCGCCGGGTGTGATCTTCTTCGTCGCGTACATCGCATGCCCACGAACGTTCATGACGTAGGGATTGCAATCCCAGAAGGCAGCGATCAGCCGCTGCTCGTCAGTGAGCTTCTTCCTTACCTCATACACTTCCTTCACCTGGCGAAAGAACGGGCTTGCCTGTGCGGTGTCGAACGGATGGGGAGGCTTTGGGCGGTAACGGCTCGAGGAGTCCATCGCGAATGGACGCAGCATTGCCCAGTTGGGTTCGATGGCGTCCATGTAGGCGGGCGGTGTCGGCGACCACCGGCCTGGCTCGGAAGTAACGGTGAATTTCGGATACCCCCGGCTTTGAGGGAAACGATCCTTCGACGCCCATGCGAGAATGTGCTCCGCTACCTCGTCGCCGTAGGCGATCGAACGCTCGAATACGGGAGCAGGAATTCCTCTCTCTCGAAACTGATCGTGCATCGCGGAACGCAGCGAATCCATACGGTCCTGCGAAAACGTCAGCGCCTTCCCGACCGTCATGAACGCGTGAACGCCAGCGAGCGACAGATCATAAGATGAGTCGGGATCGGGA
>JBKJKB010000331.1:0-3152 GCA_046597675.1 Gemmatimonadaceae bacterium | reverse complement strand
ATCACGCGCGCCGGATTGTTGAGGTGCTTCTGCGCAATCGACAGGATGCGCGCCGGCATGGTGGCCGAGAACAGCGCGGTCTGCCGCTCCGCCGGAACGGCTGCGAGGATTGCCTCGAGGTCCTCGGCGAACCCCATGTCGAGCATCTCGTCCGCCTCGTCGAGCACCAGCATCCGGACGTTTCGCAGGTCGAGCGTATTTCTGCGGATGTGGTCGAGTGCGCGCCCTGGCGTCGCGACCACGACGTCCACGCCGCGCCGCAGCACGCGTAGCTGCTGCTGAAAATCCTGGCCGCCATACACGGGAAGGACGTGCACGCCCAGCTCCCGGCCGTAGCGGTGTACCGCCTCCGCGACCTGGATAGCCAGCTCGCGAGTGGGGACGAGCACCAGGGCGCGCACGCCGGACCGCCCGCCGCCGCCCGCGTCCGCCGCGAGCCGTTGCAGCAGCGGCAGCGCGAACGCCGCTGTCTTTCCCGTGCCGGTCGCGGCCTGGCCGAGCAGATCGCGCCCGTCGAGCAGCGGCGGGATTGCCATCTGTTGAATCGGAGTCGGCTCTTCGTAGCCGAGCGCCTCGAGAGTCTTGCGTAACGCCGGCGAGACGCCGAGCGCGTCGAAACCTGTGGGACCTTCAACCGCGTCTTTCAATGCTGGGGCCTGTTAGAGATCGACCGAGATTTTGAACCCGCCATATGCCATGCGCTTGTGGTCGAACGGCATCGCGCCCGGCTCCATCATTTTCTGGAGACGCGGGTCATTCATGACTTTCTTATTGACGCGATCGCGATCCTTTCGCGACTTGAACACGATCCAGGAGAAGAATACCGTCTCGGTTGGCTTGGCCTTCACGAGACGCGTGAATGGCACCGGTCCCTTGGGATGCAGGTCGTCGCCCGCGCACTCGCGGAACTCGAGCGCGCCATGCTCGCGCCAGATCTTGCCGGCCTTCCGCGCCATGCGGCGGTACGCTGCAACGTGCTTCTTGGGGACCGGCAACAGAAAACCGTCGACGTAAGCCATGCTTCCTCCAGGGGTGGCGCCCTAAGTCAGGGCGCGATGGACTTCAATTCGAGCACGAAGCCTAACTGTTTTTTGCTCGCATTGCGAAGGACGTTTGCGACTGATTTCTGAACGTAGCGATCGGGATCGGCCCGAAGCGCTTCGAGGACGGGGCGCACTTTCTCCGGCTCGCGCTGCAGCTGCGGAAGCGCGGCGGATGGAGATTTCCGCGCGATGACCATTAGCGGCTCGATGTCCGCCAGCTTGGTTATCGACACGGTATGCTACAACCTAGAACCCGGCGCAGAGCCGGCCTTCCTCCCATCCCACCGATTGGTGGTTGAACCGCTGTTTGATCTCGGCGATCACGGCTCGCACCGCGACCCGGTGCGATTCAGTTTCAGTCACAGGTGCCAGCACTACCAGAGTCTTTCCGACGTTGCGGTATGTGGTGCCGTTAGGCCTTCGCCACCAGCCCGTGTTCTCGAATACGCTCCCTCCGGCCGGGAAGTGTTGCACGAGCACTTCTGACACGAACCGTTGCCAAGCGGTGTCTGCTATCGCGCCGGTGAATAGCGCCGTGCGGAGGTACGGCTGGAGCGGGGCGGGGCAGGACAACGCAGGTGCTGTCGCAGGAGTGAACTCGGCGCGGGTGAAGACGCAGCCGGCCAACCCTGCGCTGAGGAACAGCCAGAAGCAGGCGATCGAGGCGGGATGGAGTTTCATGTATCTCGCAGAGGCGGGAGGCGCAGTCTCTTGGCCATGCGGCGATGGATCTCGGCCATGCCAAGGCCGAACCCCACGCCCGCGATCAATGAAGTAACCACGACACGGAATACCGAATGCTGATCGGTCCTCCAGAACAACAACCACATGATCAACCCCCATCCAAGCCCAAACGACGCACCCATCTCGAAGGCAGCTGCGGGGAACGAGCGATACAGCGGCGGAGGGATACGGATTCCGAGCCGCCACGCGAGCCGATAGGCCGGAGGCGCCGACGTGTAACGGCCGACGCCTTGCGCGTAGAGATCCTCGACGATCGCCAGCATGCGACGCCTGTAGTCATCATTCATCGGCTGCCTCCCCCCGCGTAACTTTTGCCATATGCCCGATCATATACTGCGAAGCGCGATAAACCGCGGCAAGCCGTGCGCGTTCACTTGCCTCATGCGCGTTGGGATCGTAGCCCTGGGGTCGCTACTGGCCGTTCCAGCGTCGGGGCAGGGGATCACGCGCATCGATACCGTCCCCGCCCCGTCGCTCGCGGCGAACCTGCTCGGCGACCCCGCATGGCGGCAGGTCTCGGTTTATCTCCCTCCAAGTTATTCGAAAGAGCCGCGCCGCAGGTATCCGGTGCTGTACTGGCTGCATGGATTCACCAGTGGCGACCGCGAGCTCATCTCCGGGATCCGCCAGAACCTCAACATCCGGCTGGCGATGGACAGTCTCGTCCGCGCCGGCGTCGCGCGCGAAATGATCATCGTGATGCCGAACGCGCACAATGCATTCGGCGGAAGCTTCTTCGCCAACTCGCCGGTGACCGGGGGCTGGGAAGATTTCATCGTGCGTGATCTGGTGCGCTGGGTGGACCGGCACTACCGCACGGTTCGCTCGAGATCGGCGCGCGGAATCGCGGGACATTCGATGGGCGGCTTCGGCGCGCTCCGAATCGCGCTGCGGAACCCCGACACATTTTTCGCGGTGTATGCGATGAGTCCGTGCTGTCTGGATTCCGAGGCGTTCTTCGAGCGGAGCTGGCTTGCGGCGTGGCGTGGCGCGGCTGCCGTAAAGACGAGAGAGGATTTCGCGCGCGCGTCTTTCAGGGCGCAGCTCATGATCGCGCGGGCGGCCATGTACTCACCGGACACGACACGCCCTTCATTATATGTAGCGCTCCCGGTGATTCCGGAGGGCGACTCGCTGCGGCTCGTTCCAGAGATTGCAAGGCATTGGCGCAACGATCCGATGGCGATGGTGCCGATGTCGGCCGCCGCGTTGCGCCGGCTGGCGATTCATTTCGATGCTGGCGCGCAGGACGGCTTTCCCGACATCCCCGCGAACGTGATGAAGCTGGACAGCATGCTGACCGCGATGGGGATCGTGCACCACGCCGAGGTATATCAAGGCGGCCACGGCGACCGTGTCCGGAGC
>JBKJKB010000301.1:0-6392 GCA_046597675.1 Gemmatimonadaceae bacterium | reverse complement strand
CCCAAGTGACCCGCGACTGCGCGCCAACGTGCACAGCTGCCGGCACGGGAGGCTCGATCCCATCCTCGAGCAGGGTCTCGAGATAGATTTGGCGAGCGTCGGCCAACGAAGCGGCTGCTTCCTCTGGCGTTTGGCCTTGGGCGAGGCAACCCGGCAACTCCGGATGCCGCGCGACAAAGATCTGCTCCCCATCAGTCGTTAGATCTGGCACGACTTCGACAGCGTAGGGGAGCTTCGTATACAGACTAGCGTTCATGGGTCTCCAAGTTCTCGGTCGCGGCGTACCGCCTCGTCGCACAGCTTCACCGCTTCCTGTATGTACCCGCGCGCTAAAGATTTGGATCGTGGGACTGTGGTGCGCAAGTCTCGGTACCGCATATGACACACCACCCGGTGCTTAGCCCCCTCGCGGAAGGCAAAACCCATCCCTTCGTACAGACGATCCAGGTCAGCATGACGCCACCCGGCCTTCGACATACGCATCCGCTCGAGAAGTTCGTGCGCCGATGGTGCCATTCGTTCGGGACGAAGCCGGACCGGCTTTACGACTCGCGCAGCATTACGGTGAGCGGAACGGACCCCGCTTCCGAGTTGTTAATTAGAATGTCGAACGTGTAGACGCCGGGCTTCGGAAAGCTCATGTTCTGGAATCGCAGGATGTGGTTAACCGAGGTTTCTACAGGAACCACCTTTCCCTCGGCAACGCCGCTATTGAATTCCCCCTCCACCTGGATCAGCTGCTGTCCGTCTTCCGTGGCCAGTTTCACAACCACCTTCTGCGCCACGCCGAGTTCCGAGCGACGGATCTTCAGCCGCAGCAGGAGTACCATGTCAGGCCATAAGGCCGGAAGCGTCGCAGCTTTGATAAAGTCGAAGATCCCCACAATCGTGAGCTTGCCCGCTGCATCCACAGCTGCGTAATCGGCGCACACTGCAAAATCGAGTTTCATCGGGATCTCTCTAAGGTGAGTCGTTCGCGCGCCGCATTCGCGTTCGCCAGCCGGATCCTGCGCTCATAGTCGGCGAGCAGCTCGATCAGTTGGATCTCCTGCGCTTCGGTAAGCTGGCTCTCGCCCGACATGTACCCATCGATCGACCCGGGCTCGAGGCCGAGCGCGCACTCGACCGCAAACCGCGTGGTGAAGCCGGTCGCGAGGATCGCGAAGAGCTGGGCAGCGGGGGTCATCTGCAGCAACGGTCGAGGGCAGGCGTCACTGCATCGTCAGTTTCGTCACGCGCGTCGAGTCTTCCCATACTGCGACATCGCACGCATATCGTTTACGGAGCATTCCGCCGAATGCGTTTTGTGCATCAACGTAGCCCATGACGCGATGCTGGCCGTTCGCGAGAACGCCTACGCCTGCGTCGGTTCCACCATCCATGCCGAATCGTGCCGTGGACGGTGAAACGAGCCGCGGCTTGATGTACCCCTCGCAAGCGACGCGAGCGTCTAACCTAGCACGACGCGCCAACTCTTCTTGGCTCGGCGGCTTTCCCGCGACCGCCGCCAACCATACGACGAAGGCACCGGCCAGAAGTAGCACCACCAAACAAGATACCACGCAGGACTTTGGCGTCGGCTCTGGGGTCTTCTCGCCTTCGAATCCGCAGTGTGGACACGCAACAGCCTTGTCGCTGATTTCCTTCTTGCACTCCGGGCAGGGTTTAAGCGCCATCCGACTACCTCGCCTTAATGATTTTGTAGCCGCGCTCCCTGAGTACGTTGCGAATGGCGAGCGCCAATGCTTTAAGCCCGTCGATAATCTCTGCGTCGGTGTAATCGGAGGGCTGCTTACCGACGAAGAACGAAAAAGTCTCCTGCGACGTGAGTGCTGCCTTCACCGATTCGATCTGCTCATCGGGTACGTCCGCCCCGGCAAGCTCGAGCAGGAATCCGTGAAGCCACACGCGCACACTCTTCGGTAAGCCTCGCGAGATCGCCGGGACACGGTATTCAGCGGGAGATTCGCGAACCGTCTGAGATTGGCTTCCGTTCGCACCGTAGCGAAGGGCGGCGGGGGTCGTGTCCAGCAGCTCCGCCAATTTCTCGATCTGTACATCCTTCGGCTGCGCCACGCCCCTCTCCCACTCAGAAACGGTCATCGGATGCACGCCGAGCGTTTCAGCCAGGTCCTCTTGGGTGAGCCCCAAGCGTTTCCGGCCGGCCCGGATCGCCGAGCTAACCGCATGAGCCTTAGCCACTTGTGCATGTTTGCATAGACGCCGCCTAAGAGGGGTCAGGCCGTTGGGCTTGACAACTAAGGTTTCCTGCCTTACCATCGTGTGACCACATCCGTAGTCAATGATACGACAGGAGACGGGATGAAGAAAGTGAAACGGCTTATTGAGGCGGGAGCGTCGATCTCCGACGCGATCGTTGTCGCCCTCAGGAACGAGGGCTTCCCGACGATCACCGCCTTCGCCGAGAAGTACGAGCGCGATCGCTCGAACATGACGCACGTCATCAACGCCACGCGTCCTCCCTCTGACGCGGACGTAGAGGCGCTGATCTCGGTCTTCGGTGGGACCGAGATCGAGTGGCGCGAGCTGCTGCACGAAGCCGCACGTCCGACAGCAAGGGCGAGCTGATCATCATGCTAGCGACACTAGCAGTCCCGAGCCCGGCGCAAAACCACCGCGGCAACCGTTCGGTGGAAGCACACGACGCCGAACAGGCGCTCAACCAGATCCTGCTCGCCACGTCGCGGCGAGCCAAGCGCGGCGCGCGCAGCCAGCGGATCATCCAGCGCGAGAAGGACGTCAGCCAGGGCCGGTGCCGGCCGTGGCGCGTTGTGATCGAGCTGCTCTTCTCCGCGCAGGATATGGGCGTATCCGCGGAAGAGCTGGAGGCCGTGCCGCGGGCGCTCCTGGGTTTGGTCAGGACGCGCGCCGGCGTCGCACCTGCGGAGGACATCTTCCCGCTGATCCGCGGGGAGGGTGAGGTCGATTGCCAGTTCGACGCTCTCGAGCACGCTCTCCGTGACGGAGAATTGTCCCCCGAGAACCTCCGGCGCGGCGTCGAGCTCGCCACGAAACAGATCGACGCTCTGATCGCGCTCCGCGACAAGATGAACGAAATGCTGTACGCGCGCGGCCCGCGGATGGTGGCGCTGTGACCGCCGCGTTCGCGGGACAGCTCGTGGTCGCTGCGATCCTCGGGGTCGCAGTTGGGTCAGCGGTGGTTCTCGGCCTGATCAAGATCTACGTCCAGTACCAGGAGATGAAGGAACGGCACGAGCGCAGGACCGAGCTGCGCCTGCGAGCCACCGCCCCGTTCGATCCCAACCTTCCACTACTGACGTACGACGACGACTTGGAGGACTCCGAGCACATGCGGGTCGTGCGCGAACACCGAGCTACGGGAGCGAACGAATGACGACGATCAAGAGCCCGATCACGCGCGAGCTCGCGCTCCGGTACCTCAACTATCCGGAGAAGGATTACGTCGCGGAGATCTCCGCCGACGGTATCCGTTTCCGTCGGAAGCGGAGTTCCGCCTGGTTCGCTGTCGTGCCCTGGGCGTGGATCCTCGAGAAGTCGGTCGCCATCCAATCGAGCGCCACCGCAGCCCAGGCGTCGAACGGCAAGCGGAGGCGCACCGCATGACGATGCAGGACCGGGCGGCGGCCGAGGCCGAGCGGCTGGGCGAGCTCGTGCGCGCCGGCCAGTACCTCGTGCAGAAGGCCGAGTTGTACGTCGCGGCCGTCGAAGCGTACGACGAAGCCGCGATGCTGGTAGCTGGTGGCGCCCGGTACGAGCACCTGAGGGCGGCGAAGGGTCACCTCGAGCACTCGTCGCTGATGCTCACCGGCGCGCTGGACGACGCCAAGGAAACCATGCGCCGGGCGAAGCTGATGTCGCCCGCGCTGTCCCATACCAACGACGCCGCCGAATCCGGCAGGAGCATCACGCAATGACTGACACCACCACCGAGACGGGAACCGCGGCCGTTGCCGCGACCCCGGGCGCACCGCAGCAGTCGACCTCGCTCACCGCGCTCCCTGCGCCGCGCGCGCCGCTCCACCCCGCGGCCGAAGAGCGCCGGAACCAGTCGCGCATCGCCGCGCAGATCTCCGGCCAGACGTGGGGCAAGATGCTCGACCACCCGACACGATACGCGTTCGCGAATTACATGATCCGGAACGGGCTCGAGCTGGACGAGGTCGAGATCCTCGGCGGCAGGATCTACAAGAACGGGACCTACTACCTGAACCGCGCGCAGCCGCTGGTCCGCGCCGGCGTGATCGAGATCCGGCACGAGTTCATCAATCACGACACGCGGCTCGATGCGCTCGCCAGGTCTGAGGACAAGGACGTCGCTGCCCGGGCGAAGGCAGGGATCGAGCGGCGGCTCCTGCTCCGCATCGAACACAACGCGCCGGAAGACCAGCCCGCTGTCGTCGCCGCCTATCTCAAGATCGTAAAGACCGGCAAGGAGCTCGTCGGTGTGAACTGGTGCGGCCGCGGCGGGAAGAACAGCAAGGGCAACTTGAACGACCCGGTCGGCGACGACGAGCCCACGAAGACGGCCATCACGCGCGCGTACCGCCGCGTGCTCCGGATGGGCGTGGGCCACGAGCCGCAGATCGCGCAGTTCGTGGAGCTCGGCGACGGAGAGGACGTCGAGGCGCTGGAACAAAAGGTCGCCGAGTCCAGGGAAGCGATCCGGGCGCAGGAGCAGCCGAGGCTACAGCACCCGCAGCCGGTCATCGGCTCGTACGACGAGGCCGCGGACGCGGCGGAGGACGCGGAGCTGAGCCAGCTGGGCCCGACGGACGCGCAGGTAGAGCGGCTGCTCGATCTCGCCGCGCACCGGCAGACGCCGGCGCCCGTCAAGGAGAATATCGAGACGCGGCTCCGGGAGAAGCGGTTCACGCGCGCCGAGGCGATGACGTGGATTACTACGCTGGAGGCTGGGATCTCCGGCGAGGGCGAGCAATGAGCAAGGCGCAGCCAACAGACAGCTACGCGTCGGATGAGATCGTGTTCATTCCGCGGAAGCAGATCTATCCGGACCCGGACCAGCCGCGGGTCGCCGCGGACGACGAGCTGCGCGGGTCGATCGAGTCGCAGGGGATCATCCAGGCGATCATCGTGCGGCCGCACCCAACGGTGGGCGAAGCGTGGATGATCGTCGACGGCGAGCGGCGGTGGCGAAGCGCGGACCACATCCAGGAGATTCCCTGCCGGATCCGGCTCGACCTCGAGGACGCGGCCGACCGCCTGGCCACGCAGATCTCCGCGAACACCGGCAAACCGCTCACGGCGATCGAGCAGGCCCGCGCATTCAGGAAGATCCTCGACGCGGACCCGAAGCTCGCCCAGGTGGATCTCGCCAAGCGCCTCGGCATTCCGCGGGCCACGATCGGCGACCGGATCCGGTTGCTGGAGATTCACCCCCGGTGGGTCGAGCTGATCGTCTCGGGCAAGCTGCAGCTCTCGCACGCGCCGGCGATTCACCGGATGCGAGCCGTCCCCGAGAAGTACCAGCCGCAGGTAGTCGAGCGATTGCTGAGCAAGGGCACCGGGTACGGCCTCGGGCACGACATCGCGAAGGGCGAGCCGATCCGGATCGACACCTTCGAATGGAAGCTCAACGACTGCTACCGCGTGTGCCTGCGCCCGGTGGCCGACGTGCCCGGTTATCAAGGCCCCACCGTCGAGGTCAAGGACTCCTGGCACGGGCCGCGCAAGTACGCAGCGGATCCCGATCTCTGGAAGCCGATCCGTGCGGCCCAGATCAAGCGCGCGCGAGACAAGCGGCAGAAAGCGGGCGGCGGTGAATCCAGTTCGGTGGGGTCGTATCGCGAGCAGAAGACGACCCAGCAGGTGGACATCGAACGGCTCGCGAAGGCGGGCGTGCCCGTGAAGGAAACTAAGAAGTATCGGGCCGAGCCGGAGAAGGGCGAGGTCGAGATTTTCGCGCACAGCGGATGGGCGCGTGCCATCGATCCCGCAGCTTTGCTCGAAGCAATCGACCCGTCGAGTCTCGCCATCCGGAAGTCGACTGACAAGTACTCGGGCAGCGGCATCATCGTTGTGACGACCGACACTGCGGCCGTCGAAAAGGCGCGGGCAGCATACCTCGCCGCGCTCAAGAAGTCGGCTCGGGCTGCTTGCGCGAAGGCGCTGGCCCGGCTGACGCCAGACGTTCTCGAACAATACTCCGTCGCTGGTCCGGGCGTCGTACACCTGACGCGCAACCTCTCGTTTCGAGGGGAAGACTCCCACATGAGCACGAGCCCACGCGAACGACCTGGGGAAAGGGGATTTCGCATTTCGCTGACTGCCCGTTCGCTCCGCAGCATCGGAAGGCAACGCCCGCCAGGCTGGAGCTGGTCCGCTCATGAACTTCACGAAGATCAAATACACCGGCGACGTCGTCGAGCTGG
>JBKJKB010000388.1:0-2787 GCA_046597675.1 Gemmatimonadaceae bacterium | reverse complement strand
GATCCGGTCTATCTCGCTGCTGGGCGTGCCATCCAGCGCGACGGCCACCGTGCGCCCGGCGTTCTCGGCTTTGACGTCGGCGAGCGTCCCGTCGAGCACCTTGTCGCCGTTGGCGATGATGCACACGGCGTCACACATGCGCTCCGCATTGTCCATGAGGTGCGTGCTGAAGATCACCGTCTTGCCGCGGCGTTTCAGCTCCACGATCGTGTCCTTCAGCGCCTGCGAGTTCACGGGGTCGAGGCCGCTGAACGGCTCGTCGAGGATCACCAGCTCCGGGTCGTGCAGCAGCGCGGCGATGAACTGGACCTTCTGCTGCATGCCGCGCGAGAGCTCGTCGACTTTAGCTGCCCCCCAGTCCTTGTCCGGCGTCTTGAGCGACAACCGCTCGAGCCATTCGTCGATCAGCGGATCGGCCTTTTTCCGCGACACGCCCTTCAGCTCGGCGAGAAAACGGAGGATCGAGCGAACCTTCATCTTGCGGTACAGCCCCCGCTCCTCCGGGAGATAACCCACGCGATCCATGATTGAATCCGCGGTGGAGTCCTGGCCGAGAATCGTAATCGTGCCGGAGTCGGGGGCGATGACGTTCAGAATCATCCGGATCGTGGTCGTCTTCCCCGCGCCGTTGGGTCCCAGCAGACCGTAGACAGTCCCGCGCGGGACAACGAGCGACAGGTCGCGGACCGCGGTGTGCCCGGCGAATCGCTTGACGACATTGCGGATCTGTATCGCGGGTTCTGTCATGTGGTCGATTGGTAGGCGGCGTAGAATATACGCGTGCAACATGAGACTGTTTCCATGAATCCGCGCTTCCGCTTCGACCGCAACGAGCTCGCAGGTGCGTTCGGCGACATCGGCACCGATCTGCCGCTGATCGTGGGCATGGTCGTGGCGGCGGGGCTCGATGTGGCGAGCGTCCTGGTGATGTTCGGACTCATGCAGTACGCGACGGCCGTCCGGTACGGCATGCCGATGGCCGTGCAGCCGCTCAAAGCCATGGCCATCATCGTCATCACGCAGAAGATCGCGGGGCCCGTGCTGTTCGGCGCCGGGCTCGCGATCGGCGTCATCATGCTCCTGCTGACGGCGAGCGGCGCGCTCGGCTGGCTTTCACGCGTCGTGCCGAAGAGTGTTGTGCGCGGTCTCCAGCTGGGGCTCGGACTCCAGCTCTCACTGCTCGCGCTCGGCGATTATGTGCGCTCCGAGGGCATCGCCGGATACGGTCTGGCCGCTGTCGCGTTCGCGATCGCGATAGCCCTCTACGGAAATCGGCGCTTTCCCGCGGCCCTGCCGATCATTGCGCTCGGAATTGGTTACGCCTTCGTGTTCAACCTGGACGCGCGCGAGCTCGCGAGCGGCCTGGGTCTCACCCTCCCGATGTTCCGAACGCCGTCCGCCAACGAAGTGTGGAGCGGACTGCTGATTCTGGCGTTGCCGCAGATCCCACTCTCGCTCGGCAACTCGCTGCTCGCGACGCGACAGACGGCGCACGACCTGTTCCCCGAGAAACACATCACCATCGAGCGGCTCGGATACACGTACTCGCTGATGAATCTCGTGAATCCGTGGTTTGGCGGAATCCCGACCTGCCACGGATCGGGCGGCTTGCTGGGCCATTACACCTTCGGCGCACGCACCGGCGGCTCACTGGTGATTTACGGCTCGCTATTTCTGGCGATGGGGCTGTTCTTCGCGGGCGCGTTCACCCAGGTCGTCCAGGTCTTCCCGCTTCCCGTGCTGGGAGTGCTGCTGCTGTTCGAGGGGTGGGCGCTGATGTGGCTCGCGCGCGATGTCGTGCCCGTGCGCCGCGAGCTTGCTATCACGATCGCCGTTGCTCTAATCGCCGTCATCGCTCCGTATGGCTATGTGCTCGGGCTGCTCGCCGGAACCCTCGCGTACCATGCGATGAGGAAGCAGCAGGTCTCTATTCGGTAGCAGAGAGAGGAAAGTGGAAGGGGGACGTTTTCAGGAGCGTCTTAGGCCGCAGGCCGTAGCTCCGGAAAACGTCCCCCTTCCACTTTCCTCGCGCGCAACAGGAACCGACTACTTGAGCCCTTCCTCGAGCGCGTTCCACGCGAGCAGCGCGCACCTCACCCGCGCCGGAAACTTCGAGACTCCCGACAGAGCGCGAAGCTGGCCGAGCGATTTGTCGCCGGCTGCCTCCGCATCGCCCATGATCATCTCACGGTAGCGCTCGCCCAGCGCCTCCGCTTCGTCGGCGGTCTTGCCTTTCACCGCCTGCGTGATCATCGAGGCCGCCGCCTGCGAGATCGAGCAGCCGCGGCCCGTGAAGCTGATGCCGGTCACCCGCTCGTCCTCGAGCGACAGATGCAGATACACTTCGTCGCCGCAGAGCGGGTTCTTCATGGCGATGGTCTTGTGCTCGCCTTCGAGCTCACCCTTATTGCGCGGCCTGCGGTAGTGATCGAGGATGAGCTCCTGGTACATCGCCTGGATGTTGGCGGTGTTGTCAGACATCGGCTCGTCCGAACAGCTCTTTGGCCGTCATGATCCCGGCAACCAGCGCATCGATGTCCGACTCGTCGTTGTACACGTAAAACGACGCGCGCGCGGTCGCCGGGACGTTGAGCCTGCGCATCAGCGGCTGCGCGCAATGATGTCCCGCGCGGATGCAGACGTCTGCTCCGTCGAGAATCGTCGCGAGATCGTGCGGGTGCACGTCGCCCAGCGTGAAGCTCACCACTCCGCTCCGATGCTCCGGAGCTGGCCCGTAAATGTGAAGCCCCTCGCCATGACGCGTCTCTCCGCGATCGAGGGGCTTCA
>JBKJKB010000039.1:0-3539 GCA_046597675.1 Gemmatimonadaceae bacterium | reverse complement strand
CGGATAGCGCGCGTACTGTTCGTGAAGTGCGCATAGGCGTCTTTGGCGGCACGTTCGACCCGCCGCACACCGGCCATGTTCTCGTGGCCGGCGACGCTTGCGAGGCCCTTGGCCTCGATACCGTGGTGTGGATTCCAGTGGCTCAACAGCCGCTCAAGGACGCTCCGCCGCTGGCCCCCGCCGCCGACCGCAGGCAGATGGTCGAGCTGGCCATCCGCGGAGATCCGCGATTCTCGCTGGACACGGTGGAGATGGACCGGGGGGGTTTATCTTTCACGGTCGACACGCTCGAGACGCTGACCGAAAGACATCCGGACGCCGGTCTCGTGCTGCTGGTAGGGGCTGATTCCTGGGCGAGTTTCGACAGGTGGCGGAATCCGAAGCGAATTCTGGAGCTGTCCGGTGTAGCAGTCATCGCGAGAGCCGGCGAGCATGCTCCGGCGCATGCCGGTTACACGCCGGAAGTCGTGGCCGCGCGGCGCGTAGATGTGTCGTCAACGGAGATTCGCGATCGTGTCCGTCGCGGGCTTCCGATCAGCGGGTTCGTGAGTGATGCGGTGCGCGATTACATCGCGAATACGGGGTTGTACCGATAACGATGGTTTCCGGTTTTGGTCGTTCGACTAGTCACTAGTCACTAGTCACTAGTCACCAAGAGGTTGCAATGCTGAAAGGGATCGTCTCAAAATTTGTCGGTACGCGACACGAACGGGAGCGCCGCCGGGTGCAGCCCATCGTGGACGAGATCAACGAGCACTACGCTCGTCTCGCCTCGGTTTCCGAAGAGGAGCTGCGCGGCCAGACGGTGAAATTCCGCGCGCGCATCGCCGAGGTGACCGACGATCTGGAGCGCAGGATCGCGGAGCTGAAGGAAGCCAAGCGCACCGCCAGCGATCCCGCCGAGCGCGAGCGCCTCGATATCGAGCTCGGCGGCGCCGACGGTCGTGGCGGAGTCGAAGGAGAGCTGCGCGAAGCGACTGCTGAAGTGCTCGACGAGCTGCTCCCGGAAGCGTTCGCGACGGTGCGTGAGGCGTGTCGCCGGCTGATCGGCCAGAAAGTCACGGTCACGGCCGTCGAGAGCGAATGGAACATGATCCCGTACGACGTGCAGCTCATCGGCGGCATCCAGCTGCATATGGGGCGTATCGCCGAGATGGCGACGGGCGAAGGAAAGACGCTGGTCGCGACGCTCCCGCTGTATCTGAACGCGCTGCCGGGAAAGGGGGCCCATCTGGTGACCGTGAACACCTACCTGTCGCGCCGCGATGCGCAGTGGATGGGTGTGGTCTACAACTACCTCGGCATCAGCGTCGGCTGTCTGGACGACACCGAGCCCGGCACGCCCGATCGTCGAGCCGCGTACGAGCAGGACATCACCTATGGGACCAACAACGAGTTCGGCTTCGATTATCTCCGCGACAACATGGTCGTCGCGCTCGAGCAGCGCGTGCAGCGAAAGCACATCTTCGCGATCATCGACGAGGTCGACTCGATCCTCATCGATGAAGCCCGGACGCCGCTCATCATCTCGGGTCCGGTCGGAAAGGAAAGCGACGCCGAATACGCGCAGCACAACGCGGCCGTCGCGCGCCTCGTGCGCAGGCAGATGGATCTGGTCAACACCCTGGTGGCAGAAGGGGAGAAGCTCCTCGCCGCGGACGAAACCGAGGAGGCGGGCCTCAAGCTGTACAAGGCGCGTCTCGGCGGCCCGAAGAACAAGCGCCTCGGCAAGGTGCTGCAGGAGACGGGAGTCAAGCAGCTCGTCCTGAAGACCGAGCTTGCGCATATCGCGGATCGCAAGCTCCCGGCGAGCAAGCAGCAGTACCGCGAAACCGAGGAAGATCTGCTGTTCGTGCTCGACGAGAAGGGACATACGGTGCACCTCACGGATCGCGGCGTGGATTACCTGTCGCCGAACGATCACGACGCTTTCCTGCTGCCCGACATCTCGATCGAGACACACCGGGTCGAGCATGACCCGGACCTGACGGCGGAAGAAAAGATCGTCCGATGCGACGCGCTCAACGCCGAGTACGCGCAGAAGAGCGAGCGGCTGACGATCATCCATCAGCTCCTGAAGGCGCACGCGCTGTACGAAATAGACGTGAATTACGTGGTGGTGGACGGGCAAGTACTGATCGTCGACGAGTTCACGGGGCGGACGATGCCCGGGCGCCGGTGGTCTGAAGGTCTGCACCAGGCGGTCGAAGCCAAGGAAGCGGTTCAGGTCAAGGAAGAGACGCAGACGCTGGCGACGATCACCATCCAGAACTACTTCCGGATGTACGACAAGCTGGCGGGCATGACCGGAACGGCGGAGACCGAAGAGACCGAGTTTCATCAGATCTACGGCCTCGAAGTCTCGGTGATTCCGACGAACAGGCCCATCATCCGCGACGACCGCCAGGATCTCGTTTACAAGACGCGCAACGAGAAGATCAACGCGATCGTCGAGGAGACCGAGCGCCTCCATCAGCTTGGATTTCCCGTGCTGGTCGGAACGGCGAGTGTGGATTCGTCCGAAGTGCTCTCGCGCAGGTTCAGGCAGCGCGGGATTCCGCACAACGTCCTCAACGCCAAGTATCACGAGCGCGAAGCCGAGATCGTTGCCGGCGCGGGACAGCCGGGCGCGGTTACGATCGCGACGAACATGGCCGGCCGCGGAACCGACATCAAGCTGGGGCAGGGCGTCATCGAGTCCAAGCCCTCGCAGATCAAGGATCCGGACGGCAATCCGATCGATGTCAGTGAGCTGGGCGGGTTGCACATCATCGGATCCGAGCGGCACGAAGCGCGGCGCATCGATCGGCAGCTGCGTGGTCGCGCGGGCCGGCAGGGGGATCCGGGCGCGTCGCAGTTCTTCCTCTCGCTCGAAGACGACCTCATGCGCCTGTTCGGCTCCGAGCGAATCGGCAAGCTGATGGACCGCATGGGCGCGCAGGAGGGCGAGGTGCTGACGCACTCGCTCATCACGCGGTCCATCGAGCAGGCGCAGAAGCGCGTCGAGCTGCAGAACTTCCAGTCACGCAAGCGGCTGCTCGAGTACGACGACGTGATGAACCAGCAGCGCGAGGTCATCTACTCGCTGCGCGCGTTCGCGCTCGAGGGTGGCGAGGAGCTCAAGGGCGAAGCCGAGAAGATGGTGGAGAAGGCAGTCGCGCGGCGCGTCGAGAACATCGTCGCGACGTTCCAATCGGAAGATGAGTGGGACATCGAGCTTGTGAAACAGGACCTGCTGATGCACTTCGTGCTCGCCGTGCCGGAGTACGAGCGCGAAGGGCAGCTCCCGACGACTCTCGACGGAGCGCGCGAGACGGCCATCGTCGCGGGGAAGAAGGCGTTCAGCCACAAGCTTTCCGGGCTCACGGACTTCAGCGAGCAGTTGCTGGCGCTCGTCATGCTGAGCGTGATCGACGAGAAGTGGAAGGACCATCTGTACGACCTCGACCAGCTGCGCAACGCGATCCACTACCGGTCGTGGGGGCAGAAGGACCCGCTCGTGGAGTACAAGCACGAGGCGTACACGATGTTCGTGGATC
>JBKJKB010000257.1:0-3037 GCA_046597675.1 Gemmatimonadaceae bacterium | reverse complement strand
GGTTCGGCTCCAGACCCGCATCCTTCAACGCCTGCTTCATCGGCTCCAGCGTGCGCTGCACCAGGTCGTCCACCAGCTGCTCCAGTTTCGCACGCGAAAGCGTGATGTTCAGGTGCTTCGGACCCTCCTGCGTCGCCGTGATGAATGGCAGGTTGATGTCCGTCGACTGCGTCGTCGACAGCTCCATCTTGGCCTTCTCACCGGCCTCCTTGAGCCGCTGCAGCGCCATCGGGTCCTTCGACAGATCGATCGCCTGGTCGCGCTTGAATTCCGACACGAGCCAATCGATGACACGCTGGTCGAAGTCGTCGCCGCCGAGGTGGGTGTCGCCGTTCGTGGACTTGACCTCGAACTGGCGCGAGCCTTCGACGTCGTACAGCTCGAGCACGGAGATGTCGTACGTACCGCCACCGAGATCGAACACCGCGACCTTCTCGTCCTTCTTCTTGTCGAGGCCGTACGCGAGCGCGGCCGCCGTGGGCTCGTTGATGATGCGGAGCACGTCGAGGCCGGCGATCTTGCCGGCGTCCTTGGTGGCCTGCCGCTGCGAATCGTTGAAGTACGCGGGAACGGTTATGACCGCCTTCTCGACTTTCTGGCCCAGGTAGTCTTCCGCAGTCTGCTTCATCTTCTGGAGGATCATCGCGGAGATCTCGGGCGGAGTGAACTCTTTGCCTTGGACCTCGACCGTCACGACATCGTTCGTGCCGCTGGCAACCTTGTAAGGCACGCGCTTCGATTCCTCGGTGACCTCGGTCGTCTTCCGGCCCATGAACCGCTTGATGGAGAAGACGGTGTTGGTGGGGTTGGTCACGGCTTGGCGCTTGGCGATCTGGCCGACGAGCCGCTCGCCATCCTTGGTGAACCCAACGACGGAGGGGGTTGTTCTGCCGCCCTCGGCGTTCGGGATCACGACTGGGTCCCCGCCTTCCATGACGGCCACGACGGAATTGGTCGTGCCCAAGTCGATTCCTATTACTTTGTCTGCCATTGAGTTACTCGCTTTTGGCTGTTTGGTGAGACAGCTAGCGGCCAACAGCTAGCAGCCTGGTTCTTGACCCAGTATTAGCAAGCCAAAGGCCGAGATATGCTGCCGAATCGGCAGATATACGATACTGTCACGATAGTGGCGCTATGATTCCAATTGGGGACGAAAACCCGACGTTAAGGACGCCGTGGGTCACTTACGTGATCCTCGGGCTGATTTTCGCGGTCTGGTTCTTCGTGCAGGGGGCTGGACTCGACGGATATGTCCTAGCTGCGAGCGCCTGCAATTACGGCATGGTACCGGGGGAGCTTACGCGAATGGCGGAAGTCGGCACCGGAGTGCCATTGGGGGAGGGGCTCGCGTGCGTGGTGGACAGGGAGCCGATCAACATTCTGACGCCGTTCACGTCGATGTTCCTCCACGGCGGTTGGGGCCATCTCCTCGGGAACGCGCTTTTCTTCTGGGTCTTCGGCAACAACATCGAAGACAGCATGGGCCCGCTTCGATTCGCGCTTTTTTACGTGATATGCGGTCTCGCCGCGGCAGCCGCCCACGTTTTCGTCGAGCCGTCGTCGGCGCTGCCCACGATCGGAGCCTCGGGGGCGATCTCGGGCGTAATGGGCGCCTACCTCTTGTTGTATCCGCGGGTGCGGGTTCGCATGCTCTTCATCTTCATCGTCTTCTTTCGTGTTTTTCGGATTCCCGCCTGGATCGTTCTCATCTACTGGTTTGTTCTTCAGGTCATCGAGGGTCTGCCACAGCTCAACCCGATACGTACCGAAATCAGCGGTGGTACCGCCGTGTGGGCACATGTGGGCGGCTTCGTCGCTGGTTTAGTCATGGTGAAGCTGTTCGAGGATCGCTCACGGGTGCGGCGGAAGGCCACCGTCGCGGATGCGCGCGCAGTATGGACGCGCACTGAGGAGCGCGCGCCCTAAGCCGTCTCCAGCGCCAGAAGCACTCGTACGAGCCGCTCCCGGACATCTTCGGCGATCGGCCGTATGTCGTCATTGCCGGTGAGCGCGAGCGCGCGAACTGGATCCATCGCGGCAACGACGCTCTCGCCGGGCTTATCCCCGGCATAAACGATCACGTTGCAGGGAAGCAGGAGGCCGAGATCGCGTTCCGCCGTCAGCGCGCGGTGGGCGAGAGGCGGATTGCACGCTCCAAGGATGATATAGGGCCGGAAGTCTACGTCGAGCTTCTTCTTGAGAGTGGCGGCGACGTCAATCTCTGAGAGAACGCCGAAGCCCTCCTTCGCGAGCTCTTCTCTGGTTCGTTCGACCGCGCGGGCATAGTCGAGACCAACCGTCGTGCTGATCCCGTATGGCGTTGTTTGCGTGACCATAAAAACATCCTCCTGAAAGGAAATTAACGAACGCGGATGCCGGATCACGGCCGCCGCTTGTCGGCGCGATGCTAAGCAACTATATTACGCTATAGCAATACTAATCACTCTGGGAGCTCCGATGAAGAAGCGCCGACCGACCGGCGAGCTGCTCGAACTCATGGCCCAGCGTTTCAAGGCGCTCGCCGAGCCGGCGCGCCTGCATATCATGACCGCGCTTCGAACCAGGGAGATGACGGTCACTGAGCTCGTTAGCAAAACGGGACTTGGGCAGGCCAACGTATCCAAACATCTGCAAATCCTGTACAACCTCGGGTTCGTAACACGCCGGAAGACGGGGCTGTTCGTTCATTACTCGCTTGCCGACCGGTGCGTGTTCCAGCTATGCGAGATCATGTGCGACCGCATCGAAGTGGAAGCGAAGTCCCGGCGGCGACTCCTCGCATCGTGACCCTGCGTGCCGCCGTGCCAGTGCGCGAGCGGCTCCGATCCATCCTGGGGTTGTGGCGTGCGGTGGTGCATAGCCGCTGGGTCCGCCGCGCCGAGGCGGTCGTGTGGCTGGCCCTGGCGGTCTTTGCGGGTTATCGGATCTGGCCCCAAGCCGCCGCGGCTTTCGGCATCGCCTCCTCGGAGGCACTCGCACCGGAATTCCGGCTCACCACGCTGGACGGACAGGAGATTGCTACCGCGGGACTTCGCGG
>JBKJKB010000395.1:0-6560 GCA_046597675.1 Gemmatimonadaceae bacterium | reverse complement strand
CTGATTCGGGCGCTGGTTCGGGCTCTGTAAGACGGCGCGCAGCGCACACCGTTTTTCCTACCTGACGAAGTGATTCAGCGGTCCATGCCCCGCCCCTAACCCGGGCGCCGCCTCTATGGCGCGGTGCACGAACTCGACGGCGCGGGAGCACGCGGCGCGCAGATCCATACCCTTGGCCAGCTCGGCAGTAACGGCGGCCGACAGCGTGCACCCCGTTCCGTGCGTGCTCGTCGTCGCCACGCGACGATTGCGGAATGCCACAGCCGAGCCGTCATACAGGATGTCCACCGTCTCGTCACCGGTGTCGATGTGCCCTCCCTTCACTAGTGCCGCGCCGGCGCCCAGCTCGCGCACCAGCACCTCGGCTGCTCTTGCGAGGTCGCTCTCGGTCTCGACCGTCAGCCCCGCCAGCAGTGCGGCTTCGTGCGCGTTGGGAGTCACGACTGCGCATAGCGGGAGAAGGTGCTCGCGTATCGCGGCTACCGCGTCATGCTCGATCAGTACGTCACCCGACGTCGCGACCATCACGGGATCGAGCACATAGCCGGATAGCTCATGCTCGCGCGCTCCCGACGCGACGGCGCGCACAATCGCGGCATCCGCAAGCATTCCGGTCTTGAAGGCGCGCGGCCGGAGGTCGGTGGCGACCGCGTCGAGCTGGGCGCGCACCATCTCTGCGGACACCGCTTCCCAGCGGGACACACCGAGGGTGTTCTGCGCGGTGATCGCCGTAACGACCGACGTTCCGTATACGCCGAGCTGGTGGAACGTCTTGAGGTCGGCCTGGATTCCCGCGCCACCGCCGGAGTCCGACCCGGCGATTGTGAGTGCTATGTACAATTGGTGGTTCCTGGTTCGTGAATTGTGGTTAGCGGGGGGAGCTGTTCCCGAGCCGCGCTAACCACAATCCATAAACCAACAACCAGCCCCCGCCTTCCGCTATCTCCGCGGGGGCGGCGATGCTGGCAACGAGTTCAGCCGCAGCTTGAAGCTCTGATAATTCCGCGAGTCACGCGACAGGCGCGAGAGCTGCGCCGGCGGGATCTGGGCTATCCGGGCCTGGATGCGCTGGAGCCGGTCTTCCTCGAGCGGGTGAGTGGCGAACCACGCCTCTACGCCTGCCGGGCGCCGTCTCCGCTCCTCGAGCAGCTTCTGGAACATGGTCGCGATGCCCTGCGGGCTGATACCCGCGCGAACGACATTGTCGAATCCGACATCGTCAGCCTCGAGCTCCGCCTGGCGGCTGAACTTCGCGAATACCGCCGTTCCGGCCACGTTAATGAGAGTTCCGGCCGCCTGGCTTCCGCACGCCCCCGTCAGGACGCATGCGAGGCCAACTCCAAGCTCGGCGCGCTGCGCCTTCTCCATCTGCTCGACCGAATGCCTCTCCACGACGTGGCCGATTTCGTGGCCGAGTACCCCGGCCAGCTCGTCCATGCGTTCGGTCCGGGTGATCAGTCCGCGATTGATGTATATGTATCCGCCCGGGACTGCGAACGCGTTGACTTCCGGGCTGTCGACAATGAAGAACGTCCAATTGTGGTCGGGCGCGCTCGTCAGCCGAGCTATCGAATCTCCGAGAAGATTGATGTATCGGTTAACTTCGGCGTCCTGGACAATGGGAAGCTGCTGATTGATCTGGATCGCGTATTCGCGTCCCATTTCGGCTTCCTGCTGCCGGGATATGGAACAGCCGACGACCGCGAAAGCGAGCACAAGTGTTGTGAACGTACGTCTCATCGTTACTCCTTCGTAGATTTTCTGCCTAATCAAAGGCAATTCCTATTCCCAATGGCCCCGGTCCTCGCGGCCGCCTTCGCCCAGGCGGCAGTTCCAAGGTGAGTCTGCTCAGCCTTGCGCGCGATCTCCAGCGCAGAAAGGGCCGGGAGCGGCGGTCGCTTTTCGTGGCCGAAGGCGTTCGCGCCGTCGAGGAGCTGATCCGCTCAAAGCTCGCCGTGCGAGGTGTTCTTATTACCCCGCAGCTCCTCGAAAGCGCCCGCGGATCCGCGTTGGAAGCGGCGATCGCGGCCCGCGGCATTACTCTGGAGCAGGTCGAAGAGCGTGCTCTCGCATCGGCCGCCGACACCGAATCGCCGCAGGGCGTTCTGGGTATCGCCGAAACCCCTGAACATCAGCTCTCCTCCATCCCGCTCACCGGTATCGCACGCATCGTTGTGCTGGAAGGAATTCAGGATCCTGGTAACGCCGGGACCATTCTGCGGACGGCGGCCGCGCTCGGCGCCCGGGGTGTGGTCGCGCTCCCGGGAACCGTGGATCTGTGGAACCCGAAGGTCGTCAGAGGCTCGATGGGGGTGCATTTCCGGTACCCTCTGGTGCACGCCACGCACGAAGAATTCTTCGAGTTTCTCGACGGCGGCTCCATCGCGCTATGGGGTGCCGCGGCGGAGGGCGAGCCGATCAGTGACCGGACAGCACCCGAGCGACTCGCCATCGTGCTTGGCAACGAAGGTGCGGGCCTGGGCGAGGCTGTGCGGAATCGCTGCGAGCTGCTGGTGTCCATTCCAATCGAGCCGGGCGTCGAGTCGCTGAACGTCGCTGTGGCCGCGGGCATCATTCTAAACGAGCTTAGGGGATGACCGAAACGTTTGTTCGCGTAATGGCGTTCGCGCTCGGGGCGGTTTGGGGATCATTTCTCAACGTCTGCATCTCCCGCTGGCCCGCGGGCCAGTCGGTCGTGACGCCGCGGTCGCGCTGCCCCAACTGCGAACGCCCGATAGCGTGGTACGAGAACATCCCGATCGTGAGCTGGATTGCGCTCAGGGCCAGGTGCCGGGGGTGCGGCAAGACGATCTCGATGATGTACCCGCTCGTCGAGCTCGCTGTGGCGTTTGCATGGCTCGCGGCCGTCGCGCACTACGGGCCCACGCTGACCGCGCTCCGCGTAGCGGTATTCGTCACGCTGCTGATCGGCATCGCGATGACGGACGCACTCCACTACACGATTCCCGATGGCTTCACCGTTTTCGGGCTGTTGTGGATGATGACTTTCTCGGTCGTGGGAGTGATTGCGGGCGAGACCGGCCCATTCGCCCTCCCATACGAGGCGCTGATCGGTGCGTGCGCGGGAGCGGGCGCCATATCGATCGCCGGATGGCTGGGGGAAGTTGCGCTGCGAAAGGAGGCGATGGGGTTCGGCGACGTCACGCTGATGGCGGTCATCGGCGCGGCCGTCGGCCCGCAGCTCGCGTTGCTTACGATCTTTCTTGCGGCCGCACTCGGGACAGTGGCGTACGTATTGATCATCTATCCCGTGCGCATGATTCGGCTGAACCGGGAGCGTCGCGGGAGCCTCGGTCCGCCCGCTGATGGAGGGGGAATAGTCCCGGAGATTCCTTTCGGTGTGTTCCTTGCTCCGGCAGCGGTGATCGCGCTGGTGTGGGGTGGAGCGATCATCGATTGGTACCTGAATAGGATGGTCAACTATGGCTGATTGCGAACTGCCACTGAGAACGGCCAAGCTGAGAGCTGCCAGCTAGAAGCTGCCTGCTTGCAGCCAACCACAACCGCAACAGCCAAGAGCTCATATGACCTTTCGTAACTGGACCCTTTGGGGCGCGCTGATACCCGCGCTCGTCACTACGGCTGCCTGTCGTGAGCGTAAGGAGTACGAGGGGCCGTACGGCCGGCAGGTGGCGGAAGCCATCCCGCTCATCGAAAACGGTACGGGGCTCAAGTTCAAGCGACCGCCCAAAGTCGAGGCGCGCTCGAAAGCGCAGGTACGCGAGTTCGTGCTTGCCCAGATCACCAAGCCGGTCGCGCAGCGCGAGATGGCGGGGCAGGAAGCCGCGTACAAGCGGTTCGGGATGATCTCCGACACGCTGAATCTCCGCGAGTACCTGGTCGAGCTTCTCGAGGAGCAGATCGTCGGCTATTACGATCCCGCGACCGACGTGCTGTACATCGTGGAGGGTTCGCCCGACGACATCGTCGGCCTCACGATCACGCATGAACTGGTGCACGCGCTGCAGGATCAGTACGTGGACCTCGAAGCGCACCAGAACGTGGAGGGCGAGAACGACCGCCAGACCGCGGCGCAGGCGGTGTTCGAGGGACAGGCGGTGTACGAGCAGATCGCGGCGATGCTCGGCGGCGGGAACGTCGCCGTCAATCTGCCCGGCGGGTGGGACCGCGTGCGCGAAATGATCCGCGAGAACGAGGCGTCGATGCCGATCTTCGCCGGGGCTCCACTCGTCGTTCAGGAAACGCTGATCTTCCCGTACCTCAGCGGCGCCGAGTTCATCCGTGGATTCAAGACTCGCAATCCGGGCGGGACTCCGTACGCCGACATGCCGGTGTCAACGGAGCAGATCCTCCATCCGTCGGCGTACTTCGGCACTCGCGATCATCCCACTCGAGTCACGTTTGGCCCGGTCCGGGGAACGAAGCGGTACGAAAACACGCTCGGCGAGTTCGAGACGAGGCTGCTTCTGTTTCAGCACACCGAAGATCAGAACGATGCGATCCGCGGCGCGACGGGATGGGACGGCGACCGGTACGCGCTCGTCGATACGCCGGCGGGCGAAGCGCTCGTGTGGGTAACCGTGTGGGATTCGGCGGTGGAGGCGGGAGAGTTCCGCGAAGTGATGAACGACGCGATCGAGACGAAGCTCGGAGTGAGTGGAAGCGCGGAGTCCGAGACCGTGCGAGAGTATTCGAACAGCGGCCGGAGGGTTCGGCTCATTACAGCTGAAGCAGGGGGACGGCCGCTCGTCATCTATATGGATGCACCGGCGGCCATCGCGGGCGATCTCATCGACGTAGCCGGCGTCCGACTCGAAGAAATCGTTCCGCGCGCGGTCAATTCAGGTGGCTGAGCGAGGCTAGAGCCCCAACGCCTGTGACAGGCCGAAGGTCATCACTCCGACCACTGCGCCGAACACGTAACCCAGAACGATGATCAGCGTGAGCTCTTTCTGGATGACGGAGCGCAGCAGGTCCTCCACCCGCTCGACGCTGAACGCCATCACCTTCTTCTCGACCATCGTTTGAATGTCGAGCCGCTGCACGAGGCTCGGCAGCTGATCGTGAATCCACGTCCATATCAGCGGTGCCATCGCTGAGGCGATACGGTCGGGCGCCTCGGGATCGCTCGCGTCGGTGACGTTGCTGAGGATCTCGCCGATCGGCTTCTGCAGGTACTCGAGAACCGCGTCGTGGATCGTCTTCGAGATCTCTTCGCGGATCACGGGATCGTCCAGCAGCACGACGAGCTGCTCGACTCCCTCGGTCTCGATCGCGTCGAGCGCGCGGTCCATCTTGTTCTCGCTGACCATCAGCTTTGCGAGCACACGCTCGTGGAACTTGAGATCGTTGACGAACTTGTCGAAGAGTGAATGGAGCGCGCCTCGCATCCTCTCCCGGGTCGCAGGCTGACCGAGGAATCCGCCCAGCTTTTCCATCGCGACGGGGAGGTAGTCGGTCATCGCGGCGCCGAGCGCGGTGACTACCGCGGGCGGGACCTTGTCGATCAGCGGCTGCTCCGAGGTGATCACCGCGCGGACCAGCTCGGTCAGCTTGCGATCGAAAGCGGTGCGCAGCTCCGGGCGATTCAGCTCCTGCTGGAGATCCGCCGGAGTGAGCAGACGCTCGCCGACCATGCGGCCGATGCTGCGTGCCAGTCGGGCCTGATTCTTCGGGATAGCTCCCTGAATGCCGAACCGTCGCTGCTTGGGGTTGAACAGCATCCAGACGGCGATGGTGTTGGTGACACCTCCGGAGAGGGTGCCCACGACGGCGTGATTTAGCAGCGACGCAAGCGTTGGGTCCATGGGGGGAGAAGCTAACAGCTACCAGCAGGGCGCTGCCCGCTTTCAGCTGACGGCGGGACTATCGGCGTCAGGACGTACGAGTACGCGACATCCACCGATTCACGCATCACATCACCAAGCTGGCCCGTGACGGTGAGCTTGCCGTTGCCGTCCACGCGCCTTCCTCTCCGTCGGCCTTGGTGCGCCCGTCTGCACGGCGATGGTGCCGAGCGGATACACGATCGTCGAGCGCAGCGCCATCAGCGGGAGCGTGGATGGCAGCTCGGAGGAGAGGATTTCTTCTTTACGTTCGAGTTTGGCCATGTCAGAAAAGCGCTGTTTGAGTCTTATTCAGCAAGTTACGTTCAATCACCATGTTTGAGGCCTTAAGCGAAAAGCTGGAAGCCACCTTTGCGCGATTGCGCGGCAAGGGCGTGCTCAGCGAGTCGGATATCAAGGAAGGGCTCCGCGAAGTGCGGCGCGTGCTGCTGGAAGCGGACGTCAACTTCCAGCTGACGCGCGAGTTCCTGGAGCGCGTCGAGAAAAAGGCGGTCGGGGTAAGCTCGCTGCGCACGGTCTCGCCGGCGCAGCAGCTGGTCAAGATCGTTCACGAAGAGCTCGCGGCCATGCTCGGCGAGCGGCGCGAAGGGCTCAAGCTCAGCTCGGTCCCGCCGACGATCGTGATGATGGTCGGCCTGCAGGGCTCCGGAAAGACCACGACCGCGGCGAAGCTCGCGCGGCGGCTCAAGGCCGAGGGGCGTGCTGTGCGGCTCGTTGCCGCCGACGTCTACC
>JBKJKB010000391.1:0-3676 GCA_046597675.1 Gemmatimonadaceae bacterium | reverse complement strand
CGGCCGGGTTCTTCGCGCCGGTCGAGACCAGCCGGGTTCACACCCCGATCCGGCGGGCCGCGTAGGCTCGCAACCCTTGGCCGGGGCGAGGGTACTTACCAAGAGTCCGGTCCGGATGTCCCGGGCCGGACTCTCTCACAATGATCCCCGCCATGAAACAGATCCTGCTGATTTCGACCGCGCTGATCCTCGCGCTCGCCGGCGCCCGGCCCGCGGCAGCTCAGGCACCGGCATCGCAGAGCGCCGCGTGCGATTCGCTCCCGGCGCAGTGCGCCAAGCTGTCCGCTTCGGCCGATTCGGCGCTGCGTGATCTCGAGCGTGCCGCCGCCGAGCTCGCCCGGGCTGTGGAACAGACCGTTCGCCAGACCGCGAACAACCCGGAGCTGCGAATCACCGCGATGAAGCTCGCCGCGGGCGCTCTGGCCGTCGCCCAGCAGACGCTCGTACAGAACGCGGACACCCTGGAGCGCCTGCTCGCAGAGGCGTCGCGTCAGATCGCGTCGGCGCAGGCGGCACTCGAAGCGCGCTCGGAGGCAGCGAAGAAGCCGTAGCCCGGATTCTTGCGATCCCGTTGCGCGGGGGCAGCGCGCACGATAATTCACAGGGATCGCCATGAATCAACGCAAAGTTTTCCGAAACGTCGCCGCGCTCGCCGCGCTCGCGTGGCTCACCGCCGCCTTGTCGTGCGCGAACTCCGACGAGCGTCGCGCCGAAGACGCGCTGCTCACGGCCGATAGCGAGGAAGGAGGCGTGCAGGGCCTGCTCTCTCTGAATTACGAGATCACGTCCGACGTCTTCAAGAAGTGGAAGCGTGCGCAGCTCGCTCTCGACCGAACGCTTGGACGGGCGCAGTCGCGCTCGCTCAAGACGGCCATCATCGGCGAGCGCCCGACGCGCGAGGCGATCGAGCGATCGGTCGCGCGGATCGAAGGCAACGCGCGCGCGAGACGTGCCATTGAGGAAGCTGGGATGAGCCCCAGGCATTATGTGGTCGCAACGGTTGCGCTCTTTCAGGCGACCCGGGGCGTCGACCCGATCACGGGCGAGGCGTTCCGCGGCGTGCCGGCTCGCAACGTCGAGTTCGCCCAGGAGAACCGTGACGAGATCGAGTCGGGTGAAGAAGCCGGTGAGTTTCAGCAGATCGCCGACAGCATCGCCGCCGCGCGCGCGGCCGCTGGGGGCGTTGAGATCGACACGATGCAAGTGATTGTGGATACGGTCCCGCCGCTGCCGCCGCCGCCCGCGCCGACGCCAACGCCTGCTCCTGCACCGATACCTCAGCCGGCCTTGCCGAGACCTGCGACGCCGGACCAGCTATCGTTACAGTGACAGATACAATCGGAGATTCTTGATGTACAACAACGTGAAGGTGTTTGCGCTCATGGCCGGGCTGACGGCGTTGCTCGCCGCGCTCGGCAGTTACTTCGGCGGCGACGGCGGATTCGTCACTGCGCTGCTTTTCGCGGGCGTGATGAACGTCGCGATGTATTTCTGGTCGCACAAGATCGTGCTGAAGATGTATCGCGCGCGCATTGTGACGGCGGCGGAAGCGCCGGATCTGTATGCGATGGTGGATCGGCTGCGGCAGCGCGCGAATCTGCCGATGCCGATGGTCGCGATCGCTCCGCACGAGCAGCCCAACGCGTTTGCCACTGGCCGGAACCCCGATCATGCGGTCGTCTGCGTGACCGAAGGGATCATGCGTCTGATCTCGAAGGATGAGCTCGAGGGCGTCATAGCGCACGAGCTGGGACACATCAGGAATCGCGACATGCTGTTGCAGACGGTGACGGCGACGATGGCGGGAGCCATCGCGATGCTGCCGCGGCTCGCGATGGTCGGCGGCGGGAATCGTGACCGGAACGTGCACCCCGTCGTTGCGATCGGCCTCATGATCCTCGGGCCGCTGGCCGCGATGATCATTCAGGCCGCGATCAGCAGACAGCGCGAATTCAAGGCGGACGCTGCCGGGGCGGAGATTTGTGGGCGGCCGCTCGACCTCGCGAGCGCGCTGAGGAAGCTCGAAGCCGGTGCCCGCGGGATCCCGATGAACGTGTCGCCCGCGGCGGCGCCGCTCGCGATAGTGAATCCTCTGGCCGCGCACGGCGGGGGGATGCTGAAGTGGTTCTCAACTCATCCGCCTACGGCGGATCGGGTACAGCAGCTCGAGGCGATTGCGGCTGGGACGCAGGTCGCCGCGTAACAGCCGGAGCAGTATCGCGCGCCGCGTTCGCCTTCTGGTACTGGGCGGCGCGGCGCTCGCGTCGGGATGCGCGCCCGCCGTGGCCCGGCCGCCGGCGAGCCCGGCTCCCGAGGCGCACGTCCGGCGCGCCATGGCCGGCGGCATCGACGACCGCCTGCCGGCCATGCTCGATTCCGTGATGGCGGTGGGGATATCGGAACGGGCAGCGCCCGGCGGGTCGATCGCAGTCGGACGGTACGGCCAGCACGTGCTCACGACCGGTTTCGGGCGCACTGACTGGGCAACCGACGCTCCCACGGTGGACGATCGCACCATCTACGATCTCGCGTCGCTCACCAAGGTGGTTGTGACAACGACTGCGGCAATGATCCTGGAGGAAGAGTTGCGGCTGGGGCTCGATCGCACGGTGGCGTCGTACCTGCCCGAGTTCAACGCGCCGGAGAAAGCGACGATCACAGTGCGCATGCTGCTGACTCACCGTGGCGGGTTGGAAGCGTACGGCCCGCTGTTCGTGGAATCGCGCGGGCGGATGGAATACCTCGCCGCGATCAATGCGCGTCCGCTGCGGCACCCACCGGGGAGCCGCAGCATTTACAGCGACTGGGACATGATCCTGCTGCAGCTCGTGATCGAGAGGATTACGGGCCAGTCGCTCGACGTCTTTGCGCGGCAGCGGATCCTCGAGCCGCTCGGAATGAGCGACAGCTTCTTCAATCCGGATTCGACTCTGTTCTCGCGGATCGCACCTACCGAGCTGCAAACCTCGACGGGGCGCCTGATCCACGGCGTCGTACACGACGAGAACGCGCGCGCGATCGGCGGAGTCTCGGGGCACGCCGGGTTTTTCTCGTCGGCGCGCGATCTCGCGATCTTCGCGCAGATGATCCTCAACGGTGGGCACTACGGGTCCGTGCGCATTCTCCGGCCCACGACCGTCGCGCGCTGGACCTCACGGCAGGATGCCGATACGAGCAGGGCACTGGGCTGGGACACGCCATCCGGCAGGTCGAGCGCCGGCCGCTTTTTTTCACCGCGCAGCTTCGGGCACACGGGGTTCACCGGAACGTCAATCTGGATCGATCCGGTGAAGGATCTCTACGTCATACTCCTGACTAACCGCGTCAACCCGACCCGGGAAAACACGAGAGTCTTTCAACTGCGGCGGGACGTGGCGGATGCGGTGCAGTGGGCGGTGATGGACGCGCCGCTTGTTGAATGGGAAGTGACACGGATATGGTGACTAGTGACTAGTGACTGGTGACTAGTGACTGGTGACTGGTGACTAGTAACTGCCTAACCCCGCCCCCTAACCGCCGCCTTCGTTACCAACGTGCGATGCAGTGAGGTTAGCATTCGTTGCAGCTGGCCGACTTGTTGGGACAGGTGTGTATGCGCGTCTTGCTTCAGATACCCCACGTCACGGGCGAGAAGTAATTGATACTCTGCTTCGCACGCGGAACCGGCTGCGATCTG
>JBKJKB010000374.1:0-5957 GCA_046597675.1 Gemmatimonadaceae bacterium | reverse complement strand
CCGCCGTGCGTGAAAGTTTGCCCGGTCGGCGCGACCTGGCAGGAGCCGGATGGCATCACCGTCGTGGACTACGACTGGTGTATCGGCTGCCGCTACTGCATGGCGGCATGCCCGTATTGGGCGCGCCGGTTCAACTGGAGCGCCCCGGATGTGCCGGTCGCGGAGCTGAACACGAATCAGCACTACCTCGGGAATCGCGCGCGCAAGACGGGCGTGGTCGAGAAATGCACGTTTTGCATCCATCGCTCGCGGCAGGGCCGCCTTCCCGCGTGCGTGGAGGCATGCCCGACCGGCGCGCGGGTGTTCGGAAACCTGCTGGACCCTGACTCGGAGATCCGCTGGGTGCTCGAGAACAAGCGCGTGTTCAGACTGAAGGAAGATCTGAAGACCGAGCCGCGCTTCTGGTACTTCACCGACTGAGGCGATCGTGCACCTGAAGCCGTTCGTGCTGACCGCGCTGGACTCGGCCACCTCCGGAAGCCGGCGCTACCACGTCTGGATGGGAACGCTCACGCTCATCATGCTGGTAGGGGCGTACGCGTATTCGATTCAGTTGCGAGATGGACTCGGCGCCACCGGCATGAACGATCACGTGAGCTGGGGATTGTACATCTCCAACTTCACGTTCCTCGTCGGGCTGGCGGCGGCCGCAATGATGCTGGTGCTACCCGCCTACATCCTGCACGACGTCGACTTCGGACGCGCCGTGCTGATGGCGGAGGCGGTCGCGGTGGCCGCTCTCGTGATGTGCCTTGCATTCGTGGTGGTGGACATCGGAAACCCCCTTGCGGGCTGGCATCTCATCCCCGGCATCGGATATCTCAACTGGCCTCGTTCCCTGCTGGCTTGGGACGTCCTGGTGCTGAACGGCTATCTCGCGCTCAATCTCGCCATCCCGTTTTACATCCTGTACAGTCGCTTCTCCGGCCGTCAGCCGGACAAGAGGAAGTACATCCCCTGGATGTACATCGCCGTGATGTGGGCCGTGAGCATCCACCTGGTCACGGCGTTCCTCCTGGCGGGACTGCCTGCCCGTCCGTTCTGGAACACGGCTCTGCTCGGCCCGCGTTTCCTCGCATCGGCATTTACCGCCGGCCCCGCATTCGTGATTCTCCTCCTCTGGTGGATCCGCCGCGAGACCCGGTACGACATCTCCGACGGCGTGTTCTCGAAGCTCGCGCTGGTAACCACGGTCGCCGCACAGATCAACATCGTCATGCTCGGCTCGGAGCTGTTCTACAAGTTCTATTCGCCAACGCATCATGGCATCAACGCCAGGTATCTCTTCTTCGGCCTGGACGGACACAACGCGCTGGTGCCGTGGATCTGGACGGCGATAGCGCTCAATGCGATGGCGACGCTGGCGCTCATGATCCACCCGGTGCGCCGCAATTCGCGCTGGCTGATGATCGCGTGCGCGGTGCTCTTCGTCAGCATCTGGGTCGAGAAAGGGATCGGCCTGGTCGTACCGGGATTCGTCCCGTCACCGCTCGGAGAGATCGTCGAGTACACGCCGAGCCTCGTAGAGCTTGGCGTCACAGCCGGCATCTGGGCACTCGGCATGTTCGTCCTCACCGTTCTCGTCCGGGTCGCGCTTCCGATCGAGCTCGGCGAGGTCCGCAGTCCTTACATCGAAGACGGGCGCGTCACGAAAATCGTCCGTCCACGCAGCACACGCCCGCCACGGGGAGACGTCCGGCCCGTGCGGACGCGGTAACGGCTGGCCTTCGCCAGCTGACCTTTTCTCATGAGGTGATGAAGATGACCAGACATTCTCCGAACGACACCCGGTACTCGATCGCCGCGCTCGCCGCGGGCCTGATCGCCGGCGCCGGTGTGGCTGGCGCACTGTATCTCGTCGGCGCCCCCTTCCAGCTTGTGGTGTTCGCCGGCGTGGGAGTGTGGATGTTCTTCGCCGCGTCCATCAAGTACACGGACCAGTGGGAACGGGCGGTGCTGATGCGCCTTGGTCGGTATCGCGGACTGCGGGGTCCCGGGTATTTCGGCATAGTGCCGATACTCGACCGCGTGGCGTACGTGATCGATCAGCGTATCCGGACGACCGCGTTCGGCGCGGAATCGTGCCTGACGCGTGACACGGTGCCGGTGAACGTCGACGCCATCGCGTTCTGGATCGTGCGTGACGCCGAGCGCGCGGCGCTCGAGGTGCAGGACTACAACGAGGCCGTCATTCTCTCGGCGCAGACCGCCCTGCGCGACGCCATCGGGAAGCACGATCTGGCGGAGCTCATCCAGTCCAGAGTGGAGCTCGGTCACGGGCTCAAGGTGGCGCTCGAGGAAAAGATGAAGAACTGGGGGATCCAGGTGCAGTCCGTCGAGATCCGCGACGTCATCATTCCCGCCGCGCTCGAGGACGCCATGTCGCGCCAGGCTCAGGCCGAGCGAGAGCGACAGGCGCGCATCATTCTCGGTACCGCGGAAACCGAGATCGCCCACAAGTTTGTCGAAGCGGCGAACGCCTACCGCGACCACCCCGCGGCGATGAACCTGCGCGCGATGAACATGCTGTACGAGAGCATCGTCAAGCGCGGCTCACTGATAGTGGTGCCGTCGGGCTTGGCAGATTCGTTGAACGTGCCGGCGCTGATGGGCGTGATGGGTGCTGCCGGACTCGTTCCAAAACATGGCGCCGTCAGCGACGTTGCCGCGCCGGTAACACCGGCCGTGTTGTCGCAGTAGCTGCAAGAAGCATCGAGTCTCAGGGCCGCCGCGCCCCGCACTCGCGGCGGCCCTTTAACTTGCGCGTGTGAGCACCCATACGGCGCCCCATCTCGTACTGATAAACCTAGGTACTCCCCGGGAGCCGACTCCGGCTGCCGTGCGCGAGTTCCTGGACGAGTTCCTCAGCGACCCCGCAGTCGTGGATCTGCCCCGGTGGCTCTGGCAGCCGATCCTGCGCGGTATCGTGCTCCGCGAGCGTCCGGCGAGAGTCGCGAAACAGTACGAGTCCATCTGGAGCGCGGACGGCTCGCCCCTGCGAGTCGCCACCGAAAAAATCGTGGCCGCTGTGAGGGAACGCGCCGCGGGCCGCTTTCGCGTTAGCGCCGCCTACCGCTACGGCGAACCATCGCTCGACACGGTGATGCAGCCTCTGGCCGGCGAGGGCACGGGGCCGGTGATCGTCTCTCCTCTTTTTCCGCAGCGCACTGATGCGACGACCGGAACCGCTTTCCAGCGGGCCCGCGAGGCCGCCGAGCGCGCCGGGATCGCCTCCCGCCTGGTCGAGCGGCTGATTCACCCCGCCGACCCCGGATATGTGCAGGCGATGGCCGCGCAGTGGCGCCGCGCCTCCGCGGAAACCGATCAGGGGATCGAGCATCTCGTCATTTCCTTTCACGGGATACCGGTGCGATATGACCGGCGCGAGGGGGGAGTGTACGTGCGCGACTGCGAAGCGACGACGCGCGCTTTTTTGGAAGCGATCGGCTGGTCACGCGACCACGCGACGCTCGCCTTTCAGTCGAAGTTCGGACCCGAACCGTGGCTCAAGCCGGCGACCGCCGATGTTCTCGAGAAGCTGCCGCGCCGCGGCGTGCGCAGCGTGGCAGTCATCACGCCCGGATTTCTGACGGAGGGGCTGGAGACCATCGAAGAAATCGGCATCCGCGGGCGTGAGTCGTTTCTCGAAGCGGGTGGCACACATTTCCTCCGCGTTGGATCGGTTGAGGCGGAATCCGCGTTTCTCGATGCGGTGGCGGCGCTCGCTGGCGATTGACCGCGTTGTCGGGGATGTGCTGACCAGCGTGTGGGAGCTTTCACGGAACTTCCGCGGTCGTGACGAGACTGTGACACAGGCCGCCGGCGCTTTGATACAATGGCGCATGCAGTTCCCTTCTCGTCGCTCTCGACTCGCCGGATGGAGGCGTACATGCATCGCATAGGCGTAGTGGGAATCTCGTGGCGACACCGTCGAGCCGACGTGCTGGGCGCGTTCACGATTCCGCGCGAGCAGCGTGAAGATCGGATGCCGAAGCTTTCCGCGACGTTGGGAGTCCGGGAGCTCGTCTACATCGCGACGTGCAACCGCGTGGAGGTCGCATTCGCCATCGACGGTGCGACGCCGATCGCCACTTGCCGCCGCCGCGTCTTCGCGGCGCTGGCTGGACGAGAGCCGCACGCGGGCGAGGCCGAGCACACGTTGCGGGTCTGGCAGGGTGAAGGGGCTGCCGAGCATCTCTTCCTGATGACGGCTGGGCTCGACTCAGCTCGCATCGGCGAAAGCGAAGTAACGGGGCAGGTGCGCGAGGCCGTCGAACAGTCCCGGGCGCTTGGGCTGCTCGGTCCCCAGCTCGGCAGGGTATTCGCCGAGGCGGCAAAGGTCGCTAAGCGCGTGCGTCCCGTCACCGAAGGGCGGATCGGCCGTGTCTCGCTCGCCGAGATCGCACTCCGCCACGTGATGGAGCGTATTGGCCGCACGCCCGGGCGCGTCGCTCTCGTCGGTGTTTCGCCGATGACCAAGCAGTGCGCGCTGGCACTCGCTGCCGGCGGCACGCCTGTGATCATCGTCAATCGCACGCTCGAACGGGCCCAGGCACTGGCCGCTGACGTCGGCGGCGAGAGCCGCGCGCTCGACGCGTTCCGTGCGGCCCCCGACGGAGTCGAGGCAGTAGTCGTCGCCACGGGTGCGCACGAGCCCGTGTTCTCGCGGGCGGACCTTGAGCGCCTGGCCGCGCGCGCGCCGTCGGGGGAGTCGCCGCTCGTGGTGGACCTGGGCATGCCCGCCAACGTCGCGCCGGAGGATGCAACCGCCGCCGACGTGCCGCGGATCGGGATGGACGACATCAGCGAGGAGGCGGCGGTCGACCGTGGCCGGATCCTGCTGGAGTTTGCCGACGCGCGAGCAATTGTGGACGAGGCGCTGACGGATCTGCGGCGACACGCCGAGGAGCGGCTCATCGGGCCGATGATCGCGCAGATGCGCCTGCGCTACCGCCAGACGGCGTTGGAAGGGGTCGAGCGCCTGTTCGAGCGCGATCTGGCAGGCCTCGGCGAGAACGAACGCGATTCGATTCGCCGATGGGCGGAAACGCTGGCACGGCGGTTCGCGCATGTGCCGTCGGTCGGATTGCGCGATCTCGTGTTTCAGGCCGGACCGAGCGCCGTGGAGGCGTTCTTCCAGACCAGCGAGCCCGAGCTCGCGCGCGAGCTGCACGAGGCGATGAAGAGCACAGGTTCGGGATTCTTCGAACCGCCGGAGGACGATTCGTGAAGCCGCGCATCGGCACGCGCCCGCTGCAGATGGGATTCCTCGTGCTGCTCGCCGTGTGCAGCGCTCAGCTCGTGTACTGGATGGCCGACGAGGTGAGCTACACCGCGCGCGTGCAGGCACAGCTGCGGGATGCGTACGAAGCGCAAGCAGGTTCAGCCCGCGCATTGCTGCGTTCGGGCATCGCCTGGCGGGAAGTGGCGCTCATCTATCCAGAGATCGCGTTGTCGGCGGACTCGTCCACGGTACGGGTCGCGCCCAGTGTCCTTGCCAGGCTGGAATCGTCGCGATCCCGCCGGCTCAATCGCTACGCGTGGGAAGGGGCCTTCTTCCTCGCGGTGCTGCTCGCGGCGATGGCAGTGGTGTACCGCGCTCTCCGCGAGCAGGCGAGGCTCCGGCAGCGTCAGGAGGACTTCCTGGCCGCGGTGTCGCATGAGCTCCAGAGCCCGCTGGCGAGCCTGCGCCTCTCGGTGGAGACGCTGGCGATGCGCGATCCGCCGGCGCAGCGGCGGGGAGAGCTGGTGCAACGGCTGCTCGCCGATCTTGGCCGCCTGCAACGGATGATCGCCAACATCCTCGACGCGTCGCGACTGTCCGCCACGGAGTTGTGCTCGGCCCCGGAGCGCGTCCCGCTCGCCGAGTCGGTGCGGTCAGTCGTCGACGAGTTGAGCGAACATGCGGCGGAACAGGAGGTGACGCTGGACGCCGATGTTGCGGAGTCGCACGCCAT
>JBKJKB010000369.1:0-5994 GCA_046597675.1 Gemmatimonadaceae bacterium | reverse complement strand
AACAGCTGCTTGACTCGGTCGATCGCGATCTGCTCGACCTTGTCCACGACTTCGCAGCCGCCATAGTACGCGGAAGGACTGCCGTCGAAGCGATACTATGGCGGCTGCGAAGTCGTGGACAAGGTCGAGCAGATCGCGATCGACCGAGTCAAGCAGCTGTTCGGCGCGGAGCACGCCAACGTGCAGCCGCACTCGGGTGCGCAGGCGAACGCCGCAGTGTATCTCGCGTTTCTCAAGCCCGGCGACAAAGTGCTGGGGCTGGACCTCTCGCAGGGCGGACACCTGACGCACGGATCGCCCGTGAACTTTTCCGGCCTGCTGTATAACGCCGTTCATTACGGGGTGAAGCCGGAGGACGGCCGGATTGATTACGACCGCATGCGCGAGATCGCGCGCGCGGAGCGGCCGCAGATGATCATCGCCGGCGCCAGCGCGTACGCGCGGATCATCGACTTCCCGGCGTTCGCGGAGATTGCCCGCGAGATAGGCGCGAAGTTCGTGGTGGACATGGCGCACATCGCCGGTCTCGTCGCCACGGGCCTGCACCCGTCTCCGGTGCCGCACGCGGACGCGGTCACGAGCACAACGCACAAGACGCTTCGGGGCCCGCGCGGAGGGCTGATCCTGTGCAAGGCCGAGCACGCCAAGGCGATCGACAAGGCGGTCTTCCCGGGTACGCAGGGCGGACCGCTCGAGCACGTGATCGCCGCGAAAGCCGTCGCGTTCAAGGAAGCGCTGCACCCGTCGTTCAAGGTCTATTGCACGCAGGTGATCGCCAACGCGCAGGCTCTGGCGAAAGCGCTCATGTCGTGCGGCTTCGACATCGTCTCCGGCGGAACCGACAACCATCTTCTGCTCGTGGACCTGCGCAACCGGAATCTCACGGGCAAGGTCGCGGAGCTTTCGCTGGACAAGGCGGGTATCACCCTGAACAAGAACACGGTCCCTCGTGAGACGCAGTCGCCGTTCGTGACGAGCGGAATCCGGATCGGCACTCCGGCGGTGACGACACGGGGAATGAAGGAAGCCGAGATGGAGAGGATCGCTGCGCTGATAGAGCGCGTTCTGGCCGCGCCGGACGATGAAGCAGTGTGCAAAAAAGTGCGGGCGGAAGTGCGCGAGCTGGCTGGCGGGTTTCCGCTCTATCCCTCATCATTTGTAGAGCACGCCGACAAGGAGCAGTGATTTGGTAGAGCTGGCGTTTCGTGACGGAATAATGGACAGGATCAGGCTCCGCGAGCCGCGGTTCGAGGAGGGGGCATATCTCTTCGTGCTCGCGGGCCTGGAGTTCTGTCAGTCCAGGCTGCCCGAGCGCCGCCACATCACCGGTGCGGAGCTGTCGATCGCCTGCAGGGACCTCGCTCTCAAGCGGTTTGGTGTGATGGCCCGGCTCGTGCTCGAGGGTTGGGGCCTGCGCAGCACAACCGACATCGGTGCAGTAGTGTTCACGCTGGTAAGTGAAGGACTGCTTCTCAAATCTTCGACCGACAATCCGGGTGACTTCATCGGCGTATACGAATTCGCCGGCGCTTTCGAGCGCGACTACCCCTGGGGCTGCGCCAGCCCGGCGTAGCTGGTTTGTTCCGGTTCCCGCGCCAGCCGCTGCGCGACGATCCTACACATGACAGTGCTCGTAACCAGCGCGGCCGAAGCGGCTGCCCTCGATGCTGCCACGATCGCCGCCGGGACGCCATCGCGTGAGCTGATGCAGCGCGCGGGCAAGGCTGCCGCGGCGGAGATCGTCCGCCTCCTCGGCGATCGCGCGCGCGCAGGCGTACGTGTGCTCGCCGGCAGCGGCAACAACGGTGGCGACGGATGGGTCGTGGCGGCGAACCTCGCGAAGCGCGGCATTCCTGTGGAAGCGATCGAGGTCGCGGAAGCGCGTACCGAAGACGCGAAGGCGGAGAAAACAGCTGCTGCGCCTGCGCTCGCGCGCGCGAAGCGGCCCGATGACGGCGCGGCAATAGTGGACGCCCTGCTCGGAACCGGATCGTCGGGCGCACCATCCGGCGCAGTGGGTGCCGCGGTGATAGCGATCGCGAAGGCGCGCGCTTCCGGCGCGTACGTGGTGAGCCTGGACCTGCCGAGCGGACTGGATGCGACGACGGGCGCGAGCACCGGTGCTGTCGTCGCGGATGCGACGCTGACGTTCGGCAGCGCGAAGCGGGGGCAGTTGATGTCGCGCGCCAACTGCGGGCGCATCGTCGTGCTGGACATCGGCCTGCTTCCTCCCGACGCCGAAACGCAGCTCCCGGAGATGCTTACTTCGGGCGACGTGTATCCCCTCATCCCCGCGATCCCGGCGCGCGCGCACAAGGGCACGCGAAAAAAAGTTGTAATCGTCGGCGGAAGCGAAGGGATGGCGGGTGCGGTGCTCCTCGCCGCGCAGGCCGCGTTTCGCAGCGGCGTCGGCCTGCTACGGCTGTGCGTTGCGGAGGGCAGCGTGTCCGCGGTCCACGGCGCCGCACCGGCCGCACTCGTCACGGAGTGGCAGCCGGATGCCGAGTTCGACGATCCGAACGCGACCTGGGCGGACGCGCTCGTCATCGGCCCGGGGCTCGGCAAGACCCCGCGCGCGAAGCGTCTCGCGGAGCACGTTCTAAAGGGCAAGGCAAAACTGCTCGTCGTCGATGCCGACGGCCTCAACATCTTCGCGCCCGATGCGCAGGCGCTCGTCGATCTGCTGGACGGCCGGCCAGCGGTCCTCACGCCACATCCGGCGGAGCTCGGCCGCCTGCTCTGGCGCGACAGTCGCGCGGTAGATGCCGGGCGGTTCGAGATCGCGCTCGAGGCGGCGCGGCTGTTCGGCGCGGTGGTTCTGCTCAAGGGGACGCCTACAGTGATCGCCGCGCCGGATGGAGAAATTCGCGTGAGCGCCGCGGGCACGCCGGCGCTCGCGACAGGTGGAAGCGGAGACGTGCTTGCCGGAATGGTCGGCACTCTGCTCGCGCAGACCGGCGATGCATTCGCGAGCGCGTGCGTCGCGGCCTGGATCCACGGCCGCGCCGCCGAGCTGGCCACCGGCGACCGCAACTCGCGTGGCACGACGCTCGACGACGTGTTGCGCATGCTCCCGGAGGCGTGGCAGCCAATGAAAGAAAAACTCGCTCCCGGCGTGCTCGCCGAGCTGCCGGCCGTGCGATGACGGAGCGCCACATCCCGACTCACGGCCACATCCCACTCGGCCCGGGCGGCGAGTTCGACATCGTCCGCCGGATGCTCGAGCGGTGGGGAGAGCTGGCCGCCGGAATCGGTGATGACGCAGCGATTGTGACTCCGCAGGCCGGACAGCTCATCGTGAGCACGGACACGAGCGTGGAGGACGTTCACTTTCGCCGGGAGTGGCTCAGCCACGCCGAGATCGGCTATCGCGCCACGGCCGCGGCGATGAGCGATCTCGCGGCGATGGCGGCGACTCCAGTCGGCGTGTTTCTCGCTCTCACGCTGCCGGAGAGCGACGTGCCGCTGGTGGACGAGATCGCCGATGGAATCGGAGAATGCGTGAGGTCAGCACGAACGCTGATCCTTGGCGGCGACGTGACCCGCGGTGACAAGCTCTCGCTCACGTTGACGGTCATCGGATCTGCGGTGGCTCCGCTTCTGCGCAGCGGTGCCGTTGCCGGCGACCGGGTTTATGTCACCGGCCGGCTGGGCGGACCGTTGGGCGCGTTGCGCGATTTTCGCGAGAGACGAGCCCCGAGCGCGGGGCTCCGCCAGCGATTCACGCACCCCGTGCCGCGGTTGAGAGAATCGCGCTGGCTCGCGAAGCGGGGAGTCCGCGCCGCGATCGACATCTCGGATGGACTCATCGCGGACGCGCGGCACCTGGCGGTCGCCAGCGGCGTCGTGATTCACCTGCGAAGCGAGAGCGTTCCGGTGTTTGCCGGCATGACAGCCGACGACGCCCTGGCGAGCGGGGAAGAGTACGAGCTGCTGGTGACGTGTCCGGATCGGCTCGACGCGGCGGCGTTCCGGAAAGAATTCGCGCTGGATCTCACGGAGATCGGCGAGGTACAGGGAGACGAGGCGGATGTCGTGCTGACTGCCGCCGGTCGTCGCGTCGCACCGCCGGCGGGCTACGATCACTTTACCGCCCCGTGAGACTGATACTCGTCGCGATCGCGGTGCTGATCGCGACGCCCGCGATGACACTGTTGTTGGTCGTCGCGAGGCTGCTCCGCATTCCGGATCGCGTCGGCTCCGTTTACGACGGCATTCCACGCTGGTGGGCGAAAACGCTGCTGTGGGTCGCCGGGGTGAAGGTGCATGCGAGTGGTGAGCAGTGGATCACGGGCGAATCGCCGCGGATCTTCATCGGGAATCACGTCAGCTGGTTCGACGTGCTGGCCACCGCGTCCGTGCTGCCTCGCGGAAAGTACGTCGCGAAGGCCGAGCTGTTCCGGATTCCCGTTTTCGGGCAGGCAATTCGCTGGATCGGGATGATCGCGATCGAGCGCGAGAACCGGAAGTCGGCATTCGGATCGCTCGAGCGTGCGGCCGCGAAGATCAGGGACGGGAATCCCGTCGTCGTGTTTCCGGAAGGGACGAGGGGCGACAATTACGCCCTGCGCTCGTTCAAGAAGGGCCCGTTCGTCCTCGCGATCACCGCGGGAGTGCCGATAGTCCCCATGGTCATTCATGGCACGATCGAGCGGATGCGCCGGGGCAGCTGGCAAATCCACCCTGGGACAATAGAAGTAACTTTCCTCGAGCCAATTCCGACGGCGCGGTACACGTACGATGACCGCGGCGAGCTGGTCGAGCTGGTCCGGTCGCGTATGGCCTCGGTGCTTCGCGAGAAGTATGGAATAGAAGGACAGCCGGCAGGCAACAGCTAGCTGCAGTCGCCAGTCACTAGTCACTAGTCACCAGTCACTTTCGTTCTCATGCCTACCATCATCGACATACGCGCCCGCGAGATCCTCGACAGTCGCGGCAATCCTACCGTCGAAGCCGACGTCACGCTCGCGAGCGGCGCGTTCGGCCGGGCTGCGGTTCCCAGCGGTGCCTCTACCGGCGAGCACGAGGCGCTCGAGCTGCGCGATGGCGACGATGAGCGGTACGGCGGCAAAGGTGTGCAGCAGGCCGTGCAGAGCATCGTGGAGCGAATCGCTCCGGCCCTCAACGGCATGACGGCCACCGATCAGATCGCCATTGACAGGCTCATGATCGAGCTCGACGGCACGCCCAACAAGGGGAAGCTGGGCGCGAACGCGATCCTGGCGGTGTCGCTCGCGACGGCACGCGCGGCCGCCGAAGACACGGGACTCCCGCTGTACAGATACCTCGGCGGCCCCATGGCGCGCACGATGCCGGTGCCGATGATGAACATCCTCAACGGCGGCGCGCACGCCGACACCAACGTCGATGTGCAGGAGTTCATGGTCGCCCCGATCGGTGCGGCCACGTTCTCCGAGGCGCTGCGCCAGGGCGTTGAGGTCTATCACGCGCTGAAGTCCGTGCTGAAGCAGCGCAAGCTCACGACCAGCGTCGGCGACGAAGGTGGCTTCGCGCCCGACCTGCCGAGCAACCGCGACGCCCTCGATTTGATCATCGAGGCCATCACGCTGACGGGCCTGACGCCCGGGCGGGACATGGCGCTGGCCCTCGACGTGGCGGCCAGTGAGTTCCACGATGACAACGGCTACACCTTTGAGGGCGCGACCAAGACCGCGCAGCAGCTGAACGACTACTACGCCGATCTGGTCGCCAACTACCCGATCGTGTCGATCGAGGACCCGCTGGACGAGAGCGACTGGGACGGCTGGGTCGCCCTCACCGAGCAGCTCGGCGCGAAGGTGCAGATCGTCGGCGACGACCTGTTCGTCACCAACCCGACCCGGCTGGCAGACGGCATCGCCAAGGGCGCTGCCAACGCGCTGCTGGTCAAGGTCAACCAGATCGGCACGCTGACCGAGACCCTGGATGGGGTCGCGCTCGCCCACGGCAGCGGCTCCCGCTGCATGGTGAGCCACCGCTCCGGCGAGACCGAAG
>JBKJKB010000303.1:0-6418 GCA_046597675.1 Gemmatimonadaceae bacterium | reverse complement strand
GGCGCTTCGGTAACGCTGCGGGGCGCGCGCATGTGGGAGTTTCTCGACCGGTTGATCACGGTCGCGATCCCGCGCGTGCGCGACTTCCGCGGGCTCCCGACGCGCGGTTTCGACGGGCGCGGAAACTACACGTTCGGCGTGAAAGAGCAGATGATCTTCCCTGAGATCAATTACGACATGGTGGACAAGGTCCACGGGATGGACATCACGTTCGTCACGACGACCGACCGCGATGATGTAGCGATTGCGCTGCTACGGCAGCTTGGGATTCCGTTCAAGGGCGATGACAGAGCGGCGGCGAACAGGCAGCAACCGACAGCGAGCAGCTAGGAACAGCAGCTAAAAGCCAACAGACAGAGATCACATGGCACCGAAATCACTCGTAGAGAAGACAAAACTGAAGCCGAAGTTCAAAGTGCGCCTTCGCCGGCGCTGCAACCGCTGTGGGCGCGCGAGAGCGCCGCTCCGCCGGTTCGGCATCTGCCGTATTTGTTTCAGGGAAATGGCACTGGCCGGATTCATCCCCGGCGTGCGTAAGGCAAGCTGGTAGAGAGTTGGCAGTTAGCTGCTAATTGCTAGCTGCTGGCTGGTAGCTGCTGGCTGGTAGCTGCTAGCTCCAACCTGCCGTCAAACAACACAGGACGAATTCAATGAGTATGACCGACCCGATCGCCGACATGTTGACGCGGATCCGCAACGCCTGCGGATCGAAGCATCGCCGCGTGGATATGCCGACCTCGAAGGTAAAAGTGGAGATCGCGCGGATCCTGAAGGAGAACAACTTCATTCAGGACTACCGCATGCTCGACGATGAAAAGGGCAAGCCGACGCTGCGCGTCATACTGAAGTACGCGCACGGCGGGCAGCCGGTCATTCGCGAGCTACAGCGTGTCTCGTCCCCCGGCCTGCGCAAGTACGTCGGCTGCGGCGAGATCCCGCGCGTCCGCAACGGGCTGGGCATGGCGATTCTGAGCACGTCGCAGGGCGTGATGTCCGACCAGCAGGCGAGAAAGTCAAACACCGGTGGCGAGCTGCTCGCCGTGGTCTGGTAGAGGATCAGGATAATGTCACGAATTGGAAAGCTGCCGATCGAGATCCCGAAGGGAGTCACCGTCACCGTCGAAGGAAATACGGTGAAGGTGAAAGGCCCGCGGGGCGAACTGTCGCGCACGATCAACTCCCAGCTCAGCGTCGAGATGAAGGACGACACGGTCATCGTGAGTCGTCCGTCCGACGAGCCCGGTCACAAGGCGCTTCACGGCTTGAGCCGAACGCTGGTCGCGAACATGGTGGAGGGAGTCACCAAGGGCTTCCAGAAGACGCTCGACATCGTCGGCGTCGGCTATCGCGCTGAAGCGCGGCCTTACGGGCTGCAGCTCGCGCTCGGCTTCTCGCACCCGGTGGAGTACAAGGCGCCGGCGGGCATCAAGCTGACGGCTCCGCAGCCGACGCAGATCGTGGTCGACGGCGCGAACAAGGAAGTGGTCGGGCAGGTTGCCGCCGAGCTGCGCAGCCTCCGGCCGCCCGAGCCGTACAAGGGAAAGGGAATCAAGTACGCCGGCGAGCAGGTACGCCGCAAAGCCGGTAAGGCAGGGAGCAAGTAATGGCCAGAATTCGTGGTTTGCGCTCGCGTGAAGGCAGGCGGCTCCGCCGCCATCAGCGGGTGCGGAAAAAGGTCAGCGGTACTTCGGAGCGTCCGCGCCTCGTCGTGCACCGCTCGCTGAAGCACATCTACGCGCAGCTCGTCGATGACGGCGCGCAGCGTACGATCGCGACCGTGTCCGACCAGGCGCTCACGGGCAAGAAGAGCGAGCGCTCGGTCGAAGTCGGAAAGCTGATCGCCAGAAAAGCAAAGGAAGCCGGTTTTACGAAGGTCGTCTTCGATCGCTCCGGCTACAAATACCATGGTCGCGTCAAAGGCGTGGCCGACGGCGCCCGCGAAGCGGGCCTGGAGTTTTAAAGATGTCTGAGAAGGAAGAGCAGAGCGCGGAGCCGGTCGCCCGGTCCGACAACACTACGCCGGATTCCAACGCGCCCTCGCCGGCGTCCACGGACAGCGGCGCGGAAGCGATTGTCGAGCGTCCAGTCCGCGGTGGCAGCGCGCGCGGTGGTGGTGGCGGTGGCGGTGCGGGAAGAGGCCGCGGCGGCCAGGGTGGTGGTGGTCGTGGGGGGCAGGGCGGTCAGGGCGGGGGCCGTGGTGGCCCCGGCGGCGGTCGTGGCGGCAAGCGCGGCGACAAGGATTCCCGTGACGGCGGCAGCGATCTCGTGGAGAACGTGATCGCGATCAACCGCGTGGCCAAGGTCGTGAAGGGCGGACGGCGATTCTCGTTCAACGCGCTCGTGGCCGTCGGCGACGGGCAGGGGAAAGTCGGATTCGCCACGGGCAAGGCCAACGAAGTGTCGGAGGCCGTGCGTAAGGCCGTCGACTCCGCGCGCAAGCGCATGGCACCGGTGGCGCGCACCGGCGGCACGATCCCGCACGAAGTGGTGGGCGAGCATGGCGCCGGCAAGGTGCTGATGCGTCCTGCCGCGCCTGGCGCGGGCGTCATCGCCGGTGGAGCCGTTCGCGCGGTGATGGAATGCGCGGGCATCACCGACATTCTCACCAAGAGCCTGGGCTCGACGAACCCGCACAACATGGTGCTGGCGGCGCTGGATGGACTGCAGCAGCTCACGACGGTCGAACAAATTGCGCGCGAGCGCGGCGTCGAGGTCAGCTCGCTGCCGTACCGCTCGAGAGCGAAAGTGAAGGAGACGGTCTGATGGCACGGACACACGTATGGCACCCGACGCGCGGACCCAAGCGGACCGAGCCCAACACGCTCACGTCCGGCAGTGTTCGCATCGAGCAGGTCCGGAGCGGCATCGGCCATTCCTGGCGCATGCGTCGCACGCTGGAGGCGCTCGGACTCAAGCACCACCAGGACGTGGTGGTGCACAAGGATTCGCCTTCGCTGCGCGGACAGCTGAAACACGTGCGTCACCTGATCAAGGTCACGCCGGTGAAGGAGGAAGAGAAATGAGCGACAAGATCGGACTGCACAATCTGGTTCCCGCGCCGGGCTCGCATCGCCAGCGCAAGCGCATCGGTCGCGGCCCCGGCTCCGGCACGGGCAAGACGTCCGGCAAGGGTCACAAGGGAATCAAGGCGCGCGCGGGCCACCATGGTCCGGGCGGCGGCAAGCCGCATTTCGAGGGCGGTCAGATGCCCATGACCCGCCGGCTGCCCAAGCGCGGCTTCAAGAATCCGTTCCGCGTCGAGCATCAGGTCGTGCGGCTCAGCGACCTGGAGCACGTGAGCGGCACGGAAGTCACGGCGGAATCACTCGCGGAAGCGGGACTGATTCGCGCGGGGAAGGGTCCCGCGAAGCTGCTGGCCAACGGCGAAATCAAGCAGGCATTGACGGTTCGCGGCGTGCGCATGAGCGATGGCGCTCGCGAGAAAATCCTTGCGGCCGGGGGCCGCGTAGAGGACTGACATGGCACAACCGAACGCGGCGGCAGCGGTAGCGAACATCTACCGGACACCGGAACTGTGGCAGAAGATCAGCTTCACTTTCCTGTGTCTTCTGCTCTACCGTACGGGTGCGCACATCACGGCGCCCGGCGTGGACGTCATCGCGCTGACGGATTTCTTCGCCAACCGCGGCGGCGCGGGACTGCTGGGGCTGTACGACCTGTTCGTGGGAGGAGGACTCTCCCGCGCGACGGTGTTCGCGCTCGGCATCATGCCGTACATCTCGGCGAGCATCTTCATGCAGATCGCCGCGGCCGTGGTGCCGACGGTCGAGAAGCTGCAGAAGGACGAGGAGGGCCGGAAGAAGGTCAATCAGTGGACGCGGTACCTCACGGTTGGTCTCGCGATCGTCCAGGCCTACGGCTTCGCGCTGTTCACGCAGTCGCTCGAGAACGCGGTCGCGAATCCCGGCTTCGCGTTCACGATGCAGATGGTGCTCTTCCTCACCACAGGCGCCGTGTTCGTCATGTGGCTGGGCGAGCAGATCACCGAGCGCGGACTCGGCAACGGCGCCAGCCTCCTGATCTTCTTCTCGATCGTGGAGCGGTTCTGGCCGGGCATCTTCTCTACGATGCGTTTCGTCAGCACGGGCGTCGTCGGACCTTTCTCCCTGATCGTTCTGACGTTGATCATGGTGGCGGTCGTTGCCGGTACGGTGGCGATCACGATGGCCGCGCGTAGAGTGATGATCCAGATCCCGCAGCGCACGATGGCGCGCGGCCGGATGCGCGAGGCGACGAAGAACTTCATCCCCCTCCGCGTCAACGCATCGGGCGTCATGCCGATCATCTTCGCGCAGTCGGTGATCGTCGTGCCGGGCGCGTTCGCGCAGTTCAGCACGAACCCGATGGCGCAGCGGATCTCGGAGATGCTGAGCCCCGGAACGTTCCTGTATTACGTCCTATCGGTGGTCCTGATCGTCACGTTCACGTACTTCTATACGGCGATCATCTTCAATCCGGTGGATTTGTCGGAGAACCTGAAGAAGCAGGGCGGGTTCATCCCCGGCGTGAAGCCGGGCTCCAAGACGGCGGATTACATAGATCACGTGATGTCACGCATCACGTTCCCGGGCGCGATCTTCCTCGCGTTCATCGCTCTCTTGCCGGTGTTCCTCGCGGACATGATCAACGTTCCCTTCCAGTTCGGTGGAACGTCGCTGCTGATCGTCGTGGGCGTGGCGCTCGATACGCTGGCGCAGATGCAGCAGCATTTGCTGCTGCGGAAGTACGACGGCTTCATGAAGAAAGGACGCGTGCGGTTCCGCGGTCGCGCCCCCGGCGGCTCGTTTTAGTCCTCTGATTTATGGTGCACCCGTCGGCGGCGGTTCCGGGTCCCGCTCCGGCGGCTAGCTTCGCTCGGTCGGAGCCTCGCGGAGCGAGTCTCCTCGGTCGCTCAGACGCCGCCTGCGGGGACCCGGACACCGCTGCCGACCCAGGCATCGGAGCAGATGCCGGAATGCGCCGCCGAAGCGCTTCAGCTCCAACCTTGCGGGTGCGAAAAGCCGCTCTCGTCGCCTTGTTGGCCATTGGCGCGACAGGATGCACGAACTGGGTCAATGATCCTGATCTCCTGCGCAATTCAAACGCGATACAGCCCGGTCCGGTTAGAGTGCTGACGAACGACGGTGGGAGTTACGTTTTACAGGACGTTTCTGTCGCCAATGATACTCTCAGCGGGTGGTCGGCAGATGGCAGTAGCAGACGCGTACGGCTTCCTTTGAACGCGATAAAAAGTGTGGAGAAAAAAGTTGATATGTCGCGCGGCCCGCAGAGTCGTCTCGGTGTTGCAGTCCTCGTGGCCTTGTCCCTAATAGCATTTGTCTTCGGCGCTACGCACGCACCGCAGATGTAGGTTTTGGTGGTGAGGCCAAAGCCTTGACGCCGCGTTTCCCGACAGCCAACAGCGCATTTCTCCTTATGATCCTTCTACTCCTCGGTCCTCCCGGCGCCGGCAAAGGCACGCAGGGCGAGCTGCTCGCCCAGAAGCTCGGCGTACCGAAGATCGCGACTGGTGACGTGCTCCGTGCCGCGCTGCGCGATGGAACGCCGCTCGGCAAGGAAGCCAGGAGCTACATGGATCGCGGCGATCTCGTCCCCGACGAAGTCATACTCGGCATCATGCGCGAGAAGTTCGAGGGTGACGAGACGAAGGATGGGGCCATTCTCGACGGCGTCGTGCGCACGGTTCCCCAGGCGCACGGGCTCGGCGTCATGCTTGCGGAGATCGGACGGAAGCTCGACAAGGTGCTGCTGTTCGACATCGACGACGAGAAGCTCGTCAGGCGCCTGAGCTCGCGCACGGTGTGCGATAAGTGCCAGCACCCGTACATGGATCGCGAGCCCGGAACGAAGTGCGACAAGTGCGGTGGAACGCTGGTACGCCGCAAGGACGACGAGCCGGAGGCGGTGCGTAATCGCCTGCGCGTGTACAAGGACCAGACTGAGCCGGTGATCAAGTGGTACGAGGACCGGGAGTCAGAACCGCTCAAGATCGACGCGGACGGCAGCCTGGAAGAAGTGCTGCAGCGCGCGCTCAAGGCACTGAAAAAAGCGTGATCCAGCTCAAGTCCGCCCACGAGATCGACCGCATGGCGCAGGGCGGTGCGATTCTCGCCGCGGCGCGCGACGTTCTGGAAAAAGCGGTGAGACCGGGAATGAGCACGCTGGAGCTCGATAGGGTCGCCGAGGATTTCATTCGCTCGCACCCCGGAGCCAAGCCGTCGTTCAAGGGGCTGTACGGCTTTCCCGGCAGCATCTGCACTTCGATCAACAACGAGATCGTGCACGGCATCCCCTCGAAAAAGCGCGTGCTGCGGGAGGACGCCGATGTCGATGGACACAATGTCACCCTCCCGCAGCACGCGCTTTTTCGAGGGGATGCCGTGCACGATCTCGTTGT
>JBKJKB010000222.1:0-3432 GCA_046597675.1 Gemmatimonadaceae bacterium | reverse complement strand
TGCGCCGCGCTGGAAGCGCTGGGGCGCTCGCTCGGCGTGCAGGATCGCGTGACATTTCTCGGATTCGTGAACGACGACGAAAAAATCGCCCTACTGCGCCGCGCATGGGCTACGGTCCTGGCTTCTCCCAAGGAAGGCTGGGGGATCAGCAACCTGGAGTCGGCGGCGTGCGGGACCCCGGTGATCGCGGGGGATTCCCCCGGGATTCGGGAATCGGTAGTCAATGGAGAGACGGGATTCCTCGTGCCTCCTGCCGATGCATCCGCGTTCGCCGCCGCGATGCGAGGTCTGGTCGCTCAGCCCGATCTCGTACGCACGCTGGGCGAAGGTGGGCGCAGATTTGCGGAGCAGTTCACGTGGGAGCGCTCGGCCGGCGAGACGCTGGAGCATCTCGAACAGGTAATTGCAGCATGACTAAAAGCCTTACTGTGCGCGAGCTGTTCGACCGGATGAAGACTTCCCTCGAGCTCGAGGACCTTCTCGACGGCGTGGGACACGATCGCACGCTCGAGAGCGGCGAGATTTCGAGTCCCGGACTGGTCCTCGCTGGATACGTCGAGCGTTTCGTCCCGAACCGCCTGCAGGCGCTCGGCGAGACGGAGATCTCGTATCTCGCCTCGCTCCTCCCGGAAGAGCGTACCCGCTTGCTCAACCAGTTTTTCTCGTTCAAGGTGCCGGCTGTCTTCGTTACGAAGGATCAGCCTCTTCCGAGCGGTTTGAAGGAGGCCGCGCAGGCGGTCGGCGTCGCCCTGTTCCGGTCGAAGCTGAAGACGAACGAATTTTACCGAAGGTTGAAGCCATTTCTCGAGACCACGTTCGCGCCCGCGGCCACGCTCCACGGCTCGCTCGCGGACGTGTTCGGCGTCGGGTTGCTGGTGATCGGCAAGAGCGGCATCGGCAAGTCGGAGTGCGTTCTGGACCTCGTGGAGAGAGGCCATCGTCTGGTCGCGGACGACGTCGTACTGGTAACGCGGCGCGGCAACGACGTGGTGATCGGGCGCGGCCACGAGCTGCAGCGGGGCCACATGGAGATCCGCGGGATAGGGCTCATCAACATCCCGTCTATTTTCGGCGTGAAGGCCGTGCGCCAGCAGAAGCGCATTGAGGTCGTCGTGCAGCTCGAGGAGTGGCACCAGACGCTGCTCGTGGATCGCACGGGGCTCGACACCGAGACAGCGGACATTCTTGGCGTCCAGCTGCCCAAGATCAGAGTCCCGCTCAATCCGGGAAAGAATCTTACCGTGATCGCCGAAGTCATCGCGCTCAATCATCTGCTCAAGTACAGCGGGGTAGACGCGGCGTCGGCGTTCAACGAGCGGCTCATCGCGAACATGGCGGGCGCCGCGTACGTCGAGAAGTACCTCCAGGAAGACGATGAGTGAAAAGACCGTTCGCGGCGTCATAGTCGGCCACGGCGACTTCGCCGCGGGGCTGGTGTCCGCGGTGCAGCAGATATGCGGTCTCGCCGACGTCTTCGCAGCGGTCTCCAACCGCGAGTACCCGGCACAGGAGCTGGAGCGCGTGCTGCGGGAGCACGTCGCGCGGGGCGCCGAAATCGTCTTCACGGATCTGCCTGGCGGGAGCGCCGCTACCGCTGCGCGCCGCGTGATGCGCGACAACCCCGGGCTCGTGCTCGTGACCGGCGCAAACCTCGCGGCGCTCCTCGAATTCGCCCTTGGCGAGCGGTGCGGACCCGCGGACGCGGCGCGCACGGCCGTCGAGAAAGGCCGTTCGTCGATCAATTCGAGCGGCGGGGAGTAGCGTGCCGATAGTGCTTCACCGCATTGACGATCGCCTTATTCATGGTCAGGTGGTCGTCGGCTGGGGACGCCCGTTGGGCGTGGGGTTTGTCGCGCTCGTGGACGACACCGTCGCGGCGTCGGAATGGGAGCAGGAGCTGTATCGGATGGGCGTGCCGCCGGAGATGACCCTCTACTTCGCGGACGTCGAAGCTGCCGCGCGCCAGCACGCCCTCTGGGAGAGCGACCCGCGACCAGGAATCGTGCTTGCCGCCGACATTGACACCATGCGGCGGCTTGCCGCGCTGGTGGCGATCGCCGAGGTGAACGTCGGCGGCATCCACCACGCGCCCGGCCGGACGCAACGGCTCCGGTACGTCTTTCTAAGCCAGGACGAGGAGCGCTCGCTGCGCGCGCTCGCGGACACGGGCGTCAGGGTCTCCGCGCAGGACGTTCCCGGCGGCAAGACCGTGGAACTCGAGGAGCTGCTGTGAACGTTCTCGAGATTCTTCCGATCGCCATTCTCGGCGCCGTATGCGGACTCGACTTCGTGAGCTTCCCGCAGGCGATGATCTCACGTCCGATCGTGGGGGCTACGGCCGGAGGTGCGATCATTGGATCGGCGCCGGAAGGATTGTTGATCGGCGTGGTGCTGGAGTTGCTGGCGCTCGACACGCGCCCCTTCGGCGCGTCGCGCTACCCGGAGTGGGGAACCGCCGGCGTCACGGGCGGGGCCGTGTTCGCGGCCATCGGTGGCGCGCGACCCGGCGCCCTTCCGATAGCGGTGTTCGTCTCGCTGGTGACCGCGATGATGAGCGGATCGAGCATGGTCGGATTACGCAAGGTGATCGGCGCTCGCGCGTCCGCCACGCGCGAGCTCATCGAGTCCGGCTCCGACCGGGCGGTGGTCGGCCTGCAGCTGTTCGGACTCACCGCAGACCTCGTCCGGGGATTCCTGCTCACGCTGGTCGCGGTCTCGCTTGCGTTACCGCTGGCGCGGGGCATGGTGGAGATATGGGGACTGCCCGCGACGTTCTCGAACGCGGCCGTCATCGGGCTTGCCGGCGCGGTGGCCGGCGGATCCATCTGGAAGTTTTTCACCGCGGGCACGCGAACGGGCTGGCTGTTTCTTGCCGGACTCGTCATCGGGCTCGGTTTCGTGGCCGTCCAATGAGCCGCACCCGCGTGCCGTACCTGACCAGAATGTCGATCTGGCTTCGGCTGTTCGCGGTCCAGGGATCGTGGAACTACGAGATCCTGATCGGGAACGGAATCGGCTTTTGCGTAGAGCCGGCCCTGAGGCTTCTCCCGGGCGGACGCGGAGGCGATAGGTACCGCGGCGCGCTGGCGCGGCAGTCGCGCTACTTCAACGCGCATCCGTATCTCGCGTCGGTCGCTGTGGGCGCTCTCGCCCGGGCCGAGCTCGACGGCGTCGACCCCGCGAGGATCGAGCGCTTCAGAATTGCGCTGGCCGGTCCGCTGGGCAGCGTCGGCGACCGACTCGTCTGGTCGGGTTGGCTGCCGCTCTGCTCGCTGCTGGCGCTCGGCGCGTACGGCGTCGGGGGAAGTGCCGGGCTCGTGGTCGCGCTCTTTCTCATCGCCTTCAACGCGGGGCACCTCGTGCTCCGAGCCTGGGGGCTCAGGGCTGGGTTCGCGCGCGGCACGGAGGTCGCGAAGTCTCTCGCCTCGCCGT
>JBKJKB010000174.1:0-7517 GCA_046597675.1 Gemmatimonadaceae bacterium | reverse complement strand
CGAGCACCCGCTGCGCGAGGTCGGCGCTCGCCTTCAGCACGTCGGGCTTGCCACTGCCGCCGAGCTCGGGATCGGCCAACGACGCCGCTTCCCAGGCCTCGACGTTCTTGGTCCACTCAGCGCCCCCAGGCTGGTGAGCCTCGGTCTCGGCGGCCAGACGTGCCGCGACCTCGTCGTTCACGAACTCGAGCGTCTTCTGCGCTCCGTCCTGTGAGAGTCCCAGCTCGCGCGCAATGGCGGCTGTCCTCTCGACGGCGGCAGGTTCGATACTCGGCTGTTCGGGGAGCTTGAGCTCGTACTTATCGGGCACGACGGCCGGAGCCGCCGCTGGTGCCGGTGCTGGTGCTGCAGCTGCTGGCGCGCCTTCACCCGTGACGAGAGTCGCGGGCGCAACGGGCGCCGCCGGCGTTCCGCTGTCGGGCGGAGCTGCGGGTGCTGCTGGTGTCGCCGCGGCGGGGTCGGCTGCTGGTGTTGCTGGCGTTCCTGCTGCCGGCGTGGCCGCGTTTGGATCGGTTCCGTCGATCATTCAGTCCTCTCGGTTTGCGCTTCGGTCATCATCTCGATGAGCGCGTTGGGCCGGGCTTCGAGCAGCTCGGTCATCACGTAGTGACCGATGTCCTGCTTCCCGGCGTTGTAGTTCGTGGTCGAGTCGTCGTTCGCCTTCACGGACGCGAATGCCTTGCACTCTTCCAAGAGCCGCCAGACGAACCGGCGGCCTGCCTCCGTTTCGAGCACCGTGCGCACGTCGTTGAGCTGGTTCTGACGGACGCGGCGCTCCTTGCCCTTGGCCTGGGCGACCTGCTCCTCGTCGCCGGCGTTGCCGACGAGCGCCTTCTTCTCCATCGCGGGTTGCTGTCCCATTACGCGGCCGCTCCAACGGAGCCGAGGATGTCGGTGAGCGCGTTCCGTCCGGACGTATCGGCGCCAGCCAGATCCTTGGCGGCGCCGGCGGCCTCGCTGATCAAGGCGGCCTGCTCGGCCGCTGCCTGACGCTCGGCCCGGGCCGAGCGGATTGCCGCGACGTTCTCGTCCGGCACGACGACGCGCGGCGGGACGCCCGTCATCTCGGCGACCTCGTCCAGCGCCTGGTCGAAGTCGATCTTGTCGAGCGCATCGGGCCGGGTCTCGGCGAGCGAGAGCCCGAAGCCGACGAACTCCTGGATGCCGCTCAGTCCCACCCGCTTCTGCGCCTGAGCCATAACGCTGATGTATTCGACCTTGAGCTCCTGCCCTTGCAGCTCGGGAGGAGCTTCGGGGATGTCGCCGCGGCGGACCATGATCGCGAACGTCCGGTCGATCAGCACAGCCAGGACGTCCTTGCCGATCTCTTCCAAGACCGGGCCCAGCACGAGGAACTTCTCTTCGTGCCGCTCCTCGATCTCGCGGGCCGTCTTGTTGCCGCGATCGAGCGCCGGGTTCGAGGCCAGCATGAGGAACAGATCCTCGAAGAACGCCCGGCGGATCCGGTAGCGTACCTGCTCCTGCTTCTGTTCGAGGTCGTTGATGTCGAGGTCGACGGCGTGCGCCGCGCGGAATCTCTTGCCGTCGGGGTCCTGCACGTAGCTCACGCCACCCGGCAGGATGGTGAGCGCGCTCGTCCGCATCGAGGGATCGGCCACCATCGGCGGCTTCACCTTCTTCTCCAGGCCCTGCATCGACGTCTTCTCGCCGAACTGCAGCTGCTTGATGTCGCCCAGCGCGGTCATGCCAGGGCAGTCGGTCCCGTAGTCGTCCTCGCCCGAGACGTTCCAGCGCCCGGTGAGGAGCGGCCACTCGTCGAATCCGCTCTCCTCGAGCATCTGGTTGCCCTCGCCGCCGCGCTCGGAGTAGCACGCGATGAAGGGCTTGAACCGGGCTTCGATCTTCGTGGCGTCGTAGTCCGCGTTCGGTGCGACGACGTGCACGACGTCGATCATCGTCTGGGTTTGCCCGTTGCCCCAAGCCGTCTTCACGGTGTTCGAGAGCTTCGTCCAGTCGATCGCCGCGGGGTTGCCGCCGAACTTCTCGACGAGCTGCCGCACGGTCATCCGGAACTCGCGCATGAATACGCGCGGCCGGTTCTTCGAGTCGGTCGCGATGAAGTAGCTGCCGATCGGGAACGTGTGAGCGTGGATGACGTCTTCGGTGTCTTCCATCACCATCGTCGCGCCGGTGCCGTAGACACCCATGTCGAGATAGAGCTTGGCGAGCTCCTTGTAGATGTTCGACCGGAGGAATACCGCGTCCATCCGCTGATTGACGATGTGCAGCCAGTCCTTCACGCTCGCGAGCTCGGCGGTCGCGGGATCGGCGGTCGTGAGCCGCTTCCACGGCCGCGCCGGCGACGTGACGCCGCTCATCATTCCCGACGAGAGCGTGCGCGCCGAGAACGTCGCGGTCGAGTCGATGATCTTGGTCGAACGACGGTTGCCGCGGTTCGTGTCGGTGACGGAGAACTGCCCGCGGCGGGGCAGGATGTAATCGTTGAGCTCCTGCCAGTGCGACACGAACGACGACCGCGCGAGCGAGAGCTGCGAGCGGAGCAACTCGAAGCGCTGCTTCTTCGTCAGTCCAGCCATGGGAGTGGTCATTCGCCGAGCAGGGTCGGGCGCGCGCCGGCGGTGGTACCACCACCGCTAAGGCCGCGCGGACCTGTGAGCAGCGTTCCGCTGTGCCCGAGCTTCTGCTTCCGGCGGCCGGCCGCATAACGGATCGCCGTCTCGACGCCTTCACGGTCGGCGATTGCGTCGACGGCAGGGATGTTCGGCTTCGCGTCCATCGGAGCATCGGGCGGCTTCACGAGCCCTGCGCCGGCAGCGATCCTCTTCGCCTTCGCCTTCTTCGCGGCGAGGACCGAGCCCGTGGCTCCACCGACTGCAGCCGCGGCCGCCAGCGTGCCGAGCGTGAGCGCGGCCATCAGTCGATCCTCCAGCCGAAGTCGATCCAGAGGATGCAGCGGAAGACGAACTCCAGAAAGCGCATCAGTCCGCCACCACTGCCATCTCGGGCAGCTCAAGGTCGAGAGCCGGCTCGCGCGCGACATCGAGCTCGAGCAGGAACGCGCTCTCCTGCAACCGGTAGCCGCGGCGGCTCAGGGACGCAGGATCCACGGGGCTCGCGGCCTCGAGCGTCATCTTGAGCCAGTCGGCGCCGTGCGCGCGGCCAAACTCTTCGTACTTCGCGAGCAGCCGTGCGCCGGCGGACGACCCGCGGTGCGCGGGATCGACCCACCAGAACAACTCGTCGAGAACAAGGATCTCGTCGGGGTTGTACGGGTGCCGGACGAGGAGGCCGGCAATGAACCCGACGTATATCCCGGCGTTCGTCGCGACGTAGAAGACGCCGTTGCCGATCTTCGCCTGATACACGAGCGATGCAATGACGTCGAACGCGGCCGCGGGGTCCGAGGGCACGAGCGACTTCTTCGCGCCGAAGAATCGGTCGAACGCACGGAGCTGCTCGAGCAGCCAGGGCACATCTTCAAGGACCGCGTCTCGGATGATCACGCTGCACGCTCTTCGAGCGGGTTCCAGTCGCTGGCGATCCCGCCGCCGCCCTGGTGCTGGACCTGGCCGATGCCGACGATCTTCTCGATCGACGCCGGCATGTCGGGCAGCGCAAAGGTCACGAGCAGTGCTTCCCAGAGGTCGGGCGACTGTCCGCCGAGATCCTTCTTGATCTGCTTTTTCTCGACAACGCGCAGCTGCCCTTTGTGGAACGTGTACGTCGCGGCCGTCGCCTCTTTGATGAGGCCCGGGATGTTCGGCAGCCAGCCGCCGTTCTTCACCCACTCGGAGCCGAGCCAGTAGATCTCGCTCCGGCGATCGAAGTAGCGGGGATCCATCGCGTTTCCGCCGAAGTTGACGGGGATGAGATCGATGCCGGCCAGGCGGCACTGGTCCTCGACGCCGGCGCCGTAGCCACCGGTCGAGTCGATCATCTCCATCTCGCTCCCGAACCGCTGCTTGCCCACGACGAGCCGGGCCGCGATCTCGTCGGTGCGCGCGTTCCGCATCTCGACGGGGTTGAACGCCCGAAGTCCCTGCCGCGGGAACAGCACCGTCCGGTCATCGCCGAAGCGAGCCGGGTCGATGCCGATGCGCTTCTGGACGTTCGAGTACGCGCTCGGCGGCAGCTTCCGCTTCATCGCGTCGCGCACCTCGTCGACCGAGAGCAGGGAGTTGATCGAGGACGGCGGGAAGCGGCCGAGAATGAAGGCAATGACCCACGGATTGTCGCGGCCGTGCGTCTTGATCTGATCCTGCGCCCACTCGAGATCGACGCGCGCCGACCGTTCGGGGTCGTCGGGATCGCCGGTGATGGACAGGACTTCCCACGAGTCGGGCTGATCGGCGACCGCGAAGTGCAGCAGGCTCGCGTGGTCGGTCGGATTGCCGGCCGTCGCGATCATGCCCCATGCGCAGTTCGACAGTCCCTGCTCGGCCGACCGGAGAACCGGCGGCGGGATCGAGCCGCCCTCGTCGATCAGATAGAAGATGTACTTCGAGTGGAGGCCGGAGAGCACGCGGCCCAGCGCTTCCTGGTCGGCGGTTTTCGACCATGCGCGCGCGGAAAGGAACCACGTCGCCGGATGATCCTTTGCAAAAATGCGCTCCTTCTGCCACTCGAAGGCGGCCATGAGGAACGGGGATCGGTCCCGCCACTTCGCGAGCTCCTTCCAGAGACCGTCGCGCAGGTTCTCGGACGTCATCGAGATCGCCGCACCGTTCGGATGCTCGTCCTTCTCGCCGAAGCAGGACAGCGCCCACCAGCCGAGCCACGCGAGCACGGCCGACTTGCCGGGCCCGGCGCAGGCCTGCATCGCGAGTCGGAACGCCCTACGATCGGTGCGGCCCGCGGCCTTTAGCGCACGGAGCTGCCAGAGGTCCGGATCAGCTCGGAAGTTTTCCCGCACAAAAAGCACGGGGTCACGGCGCCAAGCCGCGATCCGTGAAGCTGCCTCGCCAAGCGCGCTCATCAGACGAACATCACCGCAGTTATGTAGAACTCCGCGCCAGCAATGATGTCCCCACCGAGATTCGACTGATTCCCCGCGATAAACGCTGAGAGACGGATGCGCAATTCGCCGACGACTATCCGGCCCTGTAACGCAGTGTCAGCCGCTGCAGCAAGACCCGTCGCCCACACTGACACGCCCGAATCGCTCGCGGGGGTGAATGGGAGCGTCCAGAGGTAGGCGGCACCCGTTGGGGCCGCCACGGAACCCACCAGTAGAGAACCAACGATTGTTACCTGACGTCCGACTTTTGTGTATCTGAGCGTGGCACTCGAGAGCGTGACCGTACCGCCATCGGTAAGCAGGGTGGCAGTAAAACTGCCCTCCTCATAATCGTCCAACGTATTGACGTCGGAACTGGCCGACTGCGCGGCCGCGAACTTGACGCCCGAACCGACCTGAACTCCTTTCGTAGTTACGAAGGCGTTGGTCAGTCCGCCGAAGTCGTTGGCATATTCTTCGTTGTTCGCTGGCACGAAGGTGTGGCCAGCAGACTTTGCCATCGCGCCAGCCATGCGCCCGCCAGCGATAAAGCGACTGTTGCGAACGGTGAGGTAATCGGACGCGACAGCCGTACCGGAGAAGCGGAGCCCCGCCGCCGTGGCAGCTCCAGTGTCGCCACAGGTGCTTATCTCGTTATTGTCCCAGGTAAATCTCTTGATCGACTGAACGTAGACCGCAGTGTCTTTGCTCGTCCCGGTCGCGCACTTATAGAGGCGCGAGTTACGGATCGTGATATCGAACAAGTTGAAGTTCGGTGACGCTGTGTCGGCTCCGATATACGATTCAGCCGTGCAGAGTTCGGCGCGGAGATTATCTATCTCGCAATCGGAAATGCCGAATATCTGTAGTGGCATACTCACACCCGTCATGTAGACGTCACGGATTAGGATGTGATGCTTATTCGCCTCGTTGGCGTTGGCCTGTTGGTTGATCTGAATCCCACCGCTCGAAGAAGCTCGAATCTCCACCTTCTCGACCACGATATTCTTTGGGACTGTGGTCAGTCCAGCGGGGAAGACGAAGTTGATCGCCCCCAACGAGCTCGCTCCGCCGTTCTCAATAAGCTGCAGATTACTGAGGCGGATATTGCGAAACACCGGCCAGACCTCGGCGCCCGGCGACTCAAACAGAATCGCGCCCGGCTCGGCGTTAGGTTCCTGAAAGCGCGTGATGTAGGCGTTATCGAGCGTAAAGCCGTTGCAGTCACCGATCCATACCGCCATCCAGTTTGACTTGTCAACGCCATCCCAAATGCAATCCCGGACAGCGACATTGTAGTTGTGCCGCTCTGGACCCTGCGACGTTAGGACGAAACCCGCACCACGGGCAGCACGGAACTTGACCCGTTGGAATACGCAGTCGCGCACACCATTGAAGGCGACGAGATACTGAAAGTAGGAGCGGCCAAGCGTGTCGGAACGTCCGTCGAGCGTGAGGTCCGCAACGCGGATGTTCGCCCGCTGTGCGCTGATCCCGCCCGAATCAATGAAGAACATCCCTTCACCATTCGTGATCGTGCCATATTGCTTGAACACGGTCTTGTCGATCCCAGCGCCGAGAATCATCTGGTTCACATTCGGCTCGAGGCGTACCCCCGCGGCGTTCTCGATCCGGTAGCCGCCTTCGGGGTGGAACACGTAACTGTTAGCTTTCCTCGCGGCCTGTACGGCGGCCCTGACGTTGAGCGTGTACGTCTTCGCGAGCACATCGGCCCGTTCAGCGGCGGTCATATAGTCCAGCACGTTTGCGATGCGGAGATCGTTTTGCATCAGCACCCATCCGGTGTTTCCGGTGCCGAGCATCTTCCTCCATAGCGTCTTGCCGTTCGCTCCATCGGTCTGGACGTACAGCTTGCCCACAACGGCCGTCTTCACGCCTTCGGGCGAGCCAGCTCCCGAGATCGGAACGTTGACGTCGAGATCGCTCGACACCAAGCCCCAGCCCGTGTTGCCGGAACCCGTGTGCTTGCGCCACAGTGTCTGACCACCAGTCCCGTCCGTCTGTCGGTAGATCGCGCTCACCGCGCCAGTAACGACGCCCTCCGGACTGCCGGTGCCCGAGAGGAACGTCGTCGAGGGACTCGGGGCGCCGTCGAGGAACTGCATCGTCGTGCCGTCCGATGCCAGGCCGAGTACTTGGCCGGCCGTGCCGGGCTTGAAGCGGAGGTCGTAGTCGTCCGGATCGTATGACTCGTCGAGCCGGAGCGTGAGATTGAGCTCGGCCTGCTGCTGCTGGTCGACCATGATCAGATGGTCGAACACGTCCTCGTGAGTCGCCGGGAAGTAGCTGCCCTGGTTCCGGATCGACGTCTCCTGCAGGACGTCACGAACCCGGCGGATGACGAGCGTCTCCCCAACAGCCAGCGCGGTCGTGAGCGTGATCGTGCCCGTTGCCGAGCCGACGCTGGCTACGGAGTAATCGGTGGGATACGACAGGACTGTCTGGACGCCGGCGGAGCTGCGGCGGATGACTCGGAGATCTGTGGCCGCGAAGACCCGGAAGTTGTACGTGAACGGCC
>JBKJKB010000046.1:0-4748 GCA_046597675.1 Gemmatimonadaceae bacterium | reverse complement strand
CCGTCCGCCTTCCTGCTTGCTGGCCAGCTGTGATTCTGCCTCGCGCATCTGTTCTTCGAGCTGCGGAATTTTTCCATAGGCAATCTCGGCGGCCTTGCCGAGATCGCCGGAGCGCGTCGCCTGATCCGCATGATTGCGTCCTTCCTCGATCTGCTGCTTGATCCGCCCGACTTCGCCGAGCGATTCCTTCTCTGCCTGCCACTGCGCTTTCATCCCACCCGATTTCTCGCGTAGCTCCGCCAGCTCGCGTTCGAGCGCGTCGCGGCGCTCCTTCGAGGCCGCGTCCTTCTCCTTCTTGAGCGCTTCACGCTCGATCTCGAGCTGCACGATGCGGCGCTCGACCTCGTCGATCTCCTGCGGGAGCGAGTCGATCTCGATGCGAAGGCGGGACGCCGCTTCGTCTATGAGATCGATAGCTTTGTCTGGGAGAAAGCGGTCGCCGATGTAGCGGTTGGACAGCGTCGCGGCCGCGACTACGGCGCCATCAGTGATGCGCACGCCGTGATGCACTTCGTACCGCTCCTTGAGGCCGCGCAGAATGGCGACCGTGCTCTCCACGCTCGGCTCGCCGACGTACACCGGCTGGAAGCGGCGCTCGAGGGCCGGATCCTTCTCGACGTTCTTGCGATACTCGTCGAGCGTCGTCGCGCCGACGACGCGCAGCTCGCCGCGCGCGAGCATCGGCTTGAGCATGTTGCCGGCGTCCATGGAGCCCTCTGCCTTGCCGGCACCGACGATCGTATGCATCTCGTCGATGAAGACGACGAACTTGCCCTCGCCTTCCGTGATTTCCTTGAGCACCGCCTTGAGCCGCTCCTCGAATTCGCCGCGGAACTTGGCGCCGGCGATGAGCGCGCCCATGTCGAGCGACACGAGGCGCTTGTTCTTGAGACCGTCGGGGACGTCGCCGTTCACATGCGCTGGGCGAGCCCCTCGGCGATCGCGGTCTTGCCGACGCCAGGCTCACCGATCAGCACTGGATTGTTCTTGGTGCGGCGTGACAGCACCTGGATGACGCGGCGGATCTCTTCGTCGCGGCCGATGACCGGATCGAGCCGTCCCTTACGCGCGTCTTCGGTGAGATCGCGGGTGTAGCGCTGCAGCGCCTGGTACTGGTTCTCCGGCGTCTGGTCGCTCACGCGGTGCGAGCCGCGCACCGCTTCGAGCGCTTCGAGCAATTTGTCGGGCGTGGCGCCAACGCCTTTCAGGAGCGTCTTGCTCTCGGTGCCCGGGGTCTCGGCGAGCGCCAGCAACAGGTGCTCGGTGGAGACGTATTCGTCGCCGAGTTTTTTGGCCTGCTTTTCGGCGCGGTCGAACAGTTGGTTGAGCTCGCGCGAGAGCGTGGGGTGCGCGTCCGACTGCTTGGGATAGCGCGCGGCCTCACGCTCGGCCTGCTCGCGCACTGCGGCGACGCTCGCGCCGATCTTCTGCAGCATCGGCACGACGATCCCCTCGTCCTGGCCGAGCAGAGCGAGGAGCAGGTGGAGGTCGTAGACGAGCGGGTTGCCGGCGCGGCGCGCGCGGTCGAGCGCGTCGTTGAAGGCTTCGCCTGCTTTTACGGTGAGTTTATCGGGGCTGATCATTGCCGGCGCGGCAGTGTGTCGAGAGAAGTCTAAGCAAGCTCGACGACAGCCGTGTGGCCACGCGCCCGCGCCAGGCGGGCGTCGAGTGTCAGGAGGGGTGCATGGAGGGCTTCGGCGAGCGAAACGTATGCCGCGTCGTACGCCGTCAGGTTATTCCTCAACTGCCAGATCCGCGGCAACAGATGGGAATGAGGATGCCGGCTGATAGGGAGGTTCAGGAAGTAATCGAGGGCTCGGCCGGCCCGATCGACTGTAAAGGCGCCGACGCGGACAAGCCTCCGGAGAACCTGAGCTACTTCCAGGTCGATCAAGTGGGGCGCGTGCAGCGATTCTCTGGCATCGAGAAGCCTGTCGGCGAATCGTGAGGTCCGGCCGATAAGGATCAGGTCGATCACCGCCGACGAATCAACGACGATCAACGCGCATCGCGTTCCGCGCGGACAGCCGCGACTATCGTCTCGCTGGTGCTTACCGGCTCAAGCCGACCGAGTCGCTCTCGCATTTCTTCGAGCGTGGGGCGCTCCGCGACACGGCGGATCTCCGCCGTGAGATAATCGGAAAGGGACATGCCGGCCATAGCCGCGCGGGCCTTTAGCTTCCGGTGCAGCGCGTCAGGCACGCTGCGAAGTTGAATCATCTTCGGCATGTGTATAACATGCGCACATGTGCGTGGCATGTCAACGATCCTTCTGTTTTTTTCTTCTGCCTAATTGCTCGGATCGTCGCGGCCAATCTCCCATCGATCCTCGTCCACCACAATGGGATTACTCTCGCCCGTGCCATGCGCGATTAGCGGCCTGCCTACGACAACGCTACCGTCAAACATCTGCCAGGAGGCTGTCAGCGGCCGGTAAAGTCGATCAAAGTTGACCAGGCTCTTCCAGAACCGTCGCCGTACGACTGCATCAGGCACATCATGACCTCCTAATACCACCCGCCGATGGACCCTCGCAATCGCCAGCTCCGGTGTAGGCAGCCATAGGTACAAGATATGGATATCGTAGCGACCCGCAGCCCCTGCGCGATAACATCCGCGTTTACAAAGGCGTCGATTCCCACTGCATCCCGCAATAGCTCGGGCGCGGCGGATGTCTTCCCCGCTCCGTTAGGCCCGGCGATCACGACGCACTGCGGCCTCCGGACCGAACTCATCGTCGGTACGTGTGTTCGGCCGCAACGATGGCAAACGTCCGCGCGGCGTCAATACGGCTCTCGGGAACCAGGAGGTATGACCACGGCTTGGCTCCGGCAAGTTTGCTCTTACCCATTCGCCTTAGCCTTCATCTCGAGGAACTCTTCCGGCGACCGCGCCACGGTGGGAAATAACTGACGCAGCTTGCGATCGCTCGTGACGAGCGTCGTACTCGATGCCTGCGCCAAAGCCACATACTCGGCATCGTAAGCCGAGCACCGGGTTGCCGCCACCAGCGTAAGCACGTGATCGCTCGACACGGAGTATTCACTGCCGGCCAGCCGGCCCTCGGCGCGCTCGACCAGACGCGACGCCTCCTCCAACGTCATCTTGCCGGCCACGATGTATCCGCGCAACACGTTCCGTATCTCGCTTCGCCAAAGGGGCGGAACGATCCAATACGGGTCGGCCGCTACGACCTCCTCAGCCGTCGCCGTGGCTGCACCCGGAATCAGGAAGTGCGCGATAAGCGTGCAGTCCGAAACGATCATTTGCGGCCGAAATCGCGCGCTTCGATGATCTCGGCCGTGGTCGTTTGAATGTCGAGCTGGTCGCGAACTTCGCGAACTCGTCGAAGCCAGTCTTCGGCGTCGAGGTCCTTTCGCTCCGCGACGGTCAGCGGCCGAACGCGAGTCTCCTGCCGGTACTGCCCAGTCGCTCCAGCCACGTCGCTGATCGCCGGGTCCGCGACAGAATGCTCGAGGCGGTGCAGCACCTCGCCATTCAGGCTTCGGTGATGCTCGGCCGCCTCGCGTTTCAATTGAGCAAGCAACTCTGCGGGAACGCCTTTGATCGTCAGGCTCGCCACATTACACCTCCAAATAGGAACCGTATTGGAACCTAAATGCAAGTGGGACAGCACGCAACGGCAGGCTTGAGCTAGGCCGGCAGGACGGAAAACCCTTCGCGCTCCGCCGCGACACGAAGTCGATCGTCCAGGCAAACGAACTCGAGCGCCGCGGGGCTCTGGTGGCATCCGGAGTGCGCCCCCGCGACAAACACGTTAGATTAATATGACCAGTTTTACAAGGAGTGATGATGAAGAAAAAAACTGGCAGGGTGCGCGAAGCAGCGATCGGCGGTTACGCCGCAGACGTATCGGCAACGGAGTTCAAGGCGAAATGCCTCGAATTCCTGGATCGGGTAAAGCAGACCCGCGAGGAGATCGTAATCACCAAGCACGGCAAGCCTATGGCGAAGCTGGTGCCGCTCCCTGAGACCGGAAAGAATCTGTTCGGATACCTCGCGGGCACGGTGGAGATTCACGGCGACATCGTGGGACCCACGGGCGAGGTGTGGGATGCCGACAGCTGAGAACCACCCCCGGCTCCTTCTCGATACGCACGTCTGGATCTGGCTGCTCGAGGGAGTTCAGGGTTCGCTTTCAGCTCGTGCCATGGAGTTGCTGAATCGTTCGAGCACGCACGGGCGCCTCCTGGTGTCAGTCATCTCGGTGTGGGAAGTGGCTATCCTGGTCGCAAAGCGGCGCATCTCGCTCACACAGCCACTCGACGTCTGGGTGTCGGCGGGACTAAGTGCGCCTGGCGTGCGGTTGGCGCCCCTGACGCCGGAGATCGCGATCGAGAGCACTCGCCTCCCCGGCGTGCTACATGGCGACCCGGCTGACAGGATCATGATCGCAACGGCACGCGCGATGGCTGCTTCCCTGATGACGTGCGACCGCGCGATCCTCGGTTACGCTAACGGTGGGCATCTGCAGGCGTTTGACGCGCGTGTAACAGATCGATAGAAAAAGGGGCCGCACTCATGCGCGGCCCCCGGTTTTCCCCAATCAGTCCTACTTCTTGAACATCTTTTTGACGAACGGCCGACCATCGACCTCCAGCCGGTACAGATAGACCCCCCTCGGGATCTGCTCCTCGCGGTTCAGGAAGTTTCCGTTCCAGTAGCCCACGAACTGATTGCACGTCAGTAGAACGTTGTCCAGCGGCTCACCGCCAGGCCCAGTGACA
>JBKJKB010000144.1:0-7806 GCA_046597675.1 Gemmatimonadaceae bacterium | reverse complement strand
CGGCCGGTGATGGCGCGTTGGCGCCGCGCTCCGAACACTTCCACACGGCCACCTTCGGCCCACGATCCTAAGTCGGACAGTTGTGAATTGAACTGCCCGGCGCGCTTTCGCGCGCCGGGTCGGGGTGGGCTCGGGGTGTAGGGCTGCGGCCCTACGCTCGCAAACTGCGCGAGCTAAGACGGGCCTTCGCCCTACACCCCGAGACCGACCCCGACCATCACAGCAACCGCCGCGAAGCCACTCCCTGCCGCCGCACTTTGCCCATGGGCCGAAAGCAGCGAGGAGAGTTCGGCGCGTGGGCCGGGGCGCCGAATCTGGGTACGCGCGCCAAGGATAGCCCGCGTAGATAGATCGGAGCTGTGCCCAGCGACCCGCGGCCATGCATCGTGGTGGGGACTCGCGCCCCGTGCCCGCCGAAGGCCGCGTCTTAGCGAGCGCAGTTTGCGAGCGTAGCGGCCGCAGCGCGGGCACCGGGCCGAGTCCCCACTCGCCCAGATCCCTAGCCACGATCGACTGAGAACTCCGGCTAGATTCCGGCGCAAGCAGACGATGACGCGCGCAAACCACTGATAACGGACATGCAGGCACAGGCGGATAAAACTCTCCTCGATGAGGAGACTCGCGCGATTGTCAGGATCTCGGCGGCCATCGCCGGCGGCAGCGAAGCCGATGTGCGGCGGGAGCTGCAGGTGGGCGCGCGCGTGGCGTCCAACGTCGTCATCGATGAGGTCGTTCTTCAGTCGTATCTGTTCGCCGGCTTTCCGCGCGCGCTCAACGCCGCCCGCGCCTGGCGAGTTCTCCATCCGGCAACGCAGACGCGCGCTACAGAGCCTGCCGGCGGTGACTGGGTGGAGAGCTGGCGGGCGAGAGGAGAGGAGATCTGCCGGATCGTTTACAGCGACTCGTACGAGAAGCTCCGCGCCAACGTCCGCGCACTGCATCCGGATTTCGACGAATGGATGATCGTCGATGGCTATGGGAAGGTCCTTGGCCGCCCAGGCCTGGACCTCAAGCGCCGGGAGCTCGCCGTCGTCGCGGCTTGCGCCGCGACTGGCCAGCAACGCCAGCTCCATTCGCATCTGCACGGGGCGCTCAACGCGGGCGCTTCCGAGTCGGAGGTCTCCGCGACCCTGGACGCTATCTCGGACCTGGTCCCCGCAGGAGACGCGGCGGGATATCGACAGCTCCTCGCCAGAGTCCAGGCCAAGCGCGACCTGTTGAGCAGCTAGAAATGTTCATCGATAAAACGATCATTCACATCGAAGCTGGAACCGGCGGATCCGGATGCACATCCTTCCGCCGCGAGTTCCGCGTGCCCCTCGGCGGTCCCGATGGCGGCGACGGCGGTCGCGGCGGAGATGTGATCATCACGGGCGATTCGAACCTCGCTACTCTCCTCGACTACACCTATCGCGACCGCTGGGCGGCGGAGCGCGGCGAGCACGGAATGGGAAACAACAAGACGGGGCGATCCGGGCAGGACGTGGTGCTGCCGGTCCCGCCGGGCACGACGATCCGCGACACGCGGACCGGCGAGCTGCTCGCGGAGATACTCGACGACGGCCAGACGTTCATCGTCGCGAAGGGCGGACGGGGCGGGAAGGGGAATACTTTCTTCGCGACGGCCACGCACCAGTCGCCGCGCGAGTGGCAGCCCGGTGAAGACGGCCAGGTCCGCACGATCGAGCTCGAACTCAAGCTCATCGCGGACGTCGGCCTCGTGGGACAGCCGAACGCCGGCAAGTCGACGCTGCTGTCGGTGATATCGGCCGCGACGCCGAAGATCGGCGACTACCCGTTCACCACGCTCGCGCCGAACCTGGGCGTGGTACAGCTCTCCGATCACCGCACGTTTGTCGTCGCGGACATCCCCGGCATCATCGAGGGGGCGCACGAGGGGAAGGGGCTTGGCCTTCAGTTCCTGCGCCACATCGAGCGCACGCGGATCCTGGCCTTCCTGATTCCGATCGACAGCATGGACTGGCAGGCCGAGTACGATCAGCTGCGCGCCGAGATCGCCGCGTATTCGGAGGAGCTGTCGCGGAAGCCGCACTGCGTGCTCTTTACCAAACTCGACATCATCGGTGAGGACATGGGCCCCGAGCTCGATGCGCCTGACGCGTTCGGCGTGTTCTCCATCAGCGCGGCGGGGCGCACGGGTCTCGACGAGCTGCTCGCGGCCTGGTGGTCGCAGCTGCTGTCCATGCGCAAGAGCACGGAAAAACGCGATGACGTGGCGGAGTTGCCATGAGCGGTTCCGGCTATCTGCGCGTGCGGCGAGAGGTTCGAGATTGGCTCGCGCGCGCTACGCTTCGCTAAGACGCGCGCTCGGACCAACCTCGAACGCTCTCGCCGCCAGGCATGTCGGTGGAACCGGCCTCGAACTCCGCCCGGCACAACCGCCCGAGCCCCGTGCACATCTCCGACATGTGGAGTAAGGCGAGCGCCGACTACCCCGCAGAGCTGCTGGATCTTCCGAACGCGCCCGACCTGCTCTTCGTGCTCGGCGCCCGCTCCACGCTCGACGCCCCACGCGTTGCGATCGTTGGTACGAGGGATTGCACGGCGTACGGTGACAGGACAGCGCGGAAGATCGCCGGGGCGATAGCGCGCGCCGGCGGGTGCGTCATCAGTGGGATGGCGCGTGGAGTCGATGCGTGCGCGCACCGCGCGGCGCTCGAGGTGGGCGGAAAGACGGTCGCGGTGCTGGGCACGGGTGTCGACGTTCCGTATCCGCGAGGGCACGCGCGGCTCCATGCGCAGATCGCCGAGCACGGGCTCGTGCTGTCTGAATCTGCGACGGGCACCGCGGCATTTCGCGGATGCTTCCCGCGCCGAAACCGGATCATCGCGGCATTGGCGACAGTCACCATCGTTATCGAAGCAGGCCACAAGAGCGGAGCGCTGTTGACGGCGAAGAACGCATTGGAGCTCGGCCGCACAGTCGCCGCTGTCCCGGGGCCTATCGATTCTCCCAACAGCGACGGCACGAACGAGCTCCTGCGCGACGGCGCGCACGTGATCGCAACAGTGGACGACGCCCTCGCTCTCGCGGGATTCCCGGCCGCGCCGGAGCTGCCGCTTCCTGATCTCACCGACACGGAACGCGCAGTTTGGGGCGCGCTGGGGAAGGGCGCATGCCAGCTCGACGTCCTCGCCACGCGCAGCGGGATGACACTTCGCGACTGCATGGCCGCGACCACGGCTCTTGAGCTGCGCAGCCTCGTCAGCTCCGGCTACGCGGGGGAATACCGCCGAAACTGAGCTTCTGTTAGTTCGGTGCGAGCCGCTCGCGCTGTTCCCGCCGGGTGTGCGCCGCCGGGTCCCCGCAGGCCGCGTCTTAGCGCGCGTAGTTTGCGCGCGTAGCGGCCGAAGGGGACTGGCCAACGCCACCCGGCCCCGCCGTTAACCAGAACGAACAAGCGAGGTGGGCGGGTATTATTGGTACGTGCCCCCACGCCATCTGTACGTGCACGTTCCGTTCTGCGCCCGGCGCTGCGCGTACTGCGATTTCTCGATCGCTGTTCGCCGTTCCACGCCTGTAGACGCGTACCTGGCTGCCGTGCGGACCGAGCTGCGAATGGTTGCGCGGGACATGGGGCTTGCGCACGCGGGCGACTGGACGCTCGACACGCTCTACCTCGGCGGTGGCACTCCATCCCGATTGGGCTCCGCGATCCCCCGGCTTTTCGACACGGTCCGCGAGGTCGCAACGATCTTGCCCGGCGCAGAGGTGACGATCGAAGCCAACCCCGAAGACGTGTCGCCGGAGAACGCCGCGGCCTGGCGTCGCGCCGGGGCGAACCGCATCTCACTCGGGTCCCAATCCTTCGACCCCGCCGTTCTGTCCTGGATGCACCGCGTCCACTCCGCCGAGCAGATCCCGCTCGCCGTGAAGACCGCCAGGGACGCCGGGTTCGATAACATCTCGCTCGATCTAATCTTCGCTTTGCCTCGTGCCCTGAACCGCGACTGGCAGCGCGACCTCGAATCGGCCATGGCTCTCGACCCGGCGCATATCTCCCTGTATGGGCTGACCGTGGAACCCAAGACCCCGCTCTCTCGCTGGCGCGACCGGGGTGAGGTGAGGGAGGCCGGAGATGAAGCGTACGAGGCCGAGTTTCTCCTGGCCCACCACACGCTCGAGGCAGCCGGGTACGACCACTACGAGGTCTCGAACTTCTCCAAACCGGGCCTCGATTCGCGCCACAATTCGTCATACTGGTCCGGCGCCGCGTACGCTGGAATCGGTCCGTCCGCGCACTCCTTCGACGGCGCGCGCAGGTGGTGGAACGTGGCGCCATACGCAGAGTGGATCGACCGTCTAACTCACAACTCGACACCCGTCGCTGACCTTGAAGTACTAGATGAGGAGAACCTATCTAACGAGAAGGTGTATTTAGGCTTACGTTCGTCGTTAGGCGTGCGCGTGGCAGACGACGAGCTCGCCGAGCTTCAGCCCTGGATCGACCGCGGCTGGGCTGCTTTTTCGCAGCCGGTGGCGCAAGACCAAGTCAGCCAGGCCGCGCCGGAGTGGGGTGCTCCGCAGGAGCGTCTTAGCCAAAGGCGTAGCTCCGGCGGAGCACTCCACCACGGCGCGGCCAGCGCCGCGATGGTGAGCCCCGCGGCGTCTAACTCGCAACTCACGCTGACGCCGACCGGATGGCTGCTGCTCGACGAGCTCGCCGCCAACTTGACGTGGATTCGAAGCCGTTCCTACGTTTGAAATCGATGCCTCTTCCAGAGCTGTCCGAAAGAGAAAAGAAAGTGTTGGAGGCGGTCATCCAGTGCTACGTGGAGACCGCCCAGCCCGCCGGCTCCCGCGCGCTCGCGCGAAAGTTCGGGCTCGGCGTGTCGCCAGCGACGATCCGCAACACGATGAGCGATCTCGAGGATAAGGGGTTCCTCTACCACCCGCACACCTCGGCGGGCCGCATCCCGACCGACGCGGCGTACCGCTCTTACGTCAACTCGCTCCTGCCGCCGATCGCCGTCGCCACGGCCGACCACCGCAAGCTCGCGGAAGTCATCTCGGGCGCGGGCTCGGCAATCGACCAGATCCTGCGACGCGCGGCGCAGAGCCTCGGTGTCATCACGCAGGAGCTGGGCGTCGCTCTCGGACCGCGACTCGACCGCAGCATCCTCCGCCGCCTGGACCTCGTGCGTCTCAGCTCCGACCGACTCCTGATGGTCCTGACGCTCGACGGCGGGACGATGCGCACGATCTTCGTCGAGACGCGCGGCGAGATCGCCGACGTCGCGCTTGTCGAAGTGTCGCGAGTCCTCAACGAGCGCCTGACCGATCTCACGATGGGCCAGGTGAGGGAGACCCTCGCGTCGCGCTTGCGTGACGCCACCACCCGGCCCGAAGCGAGCGAGCTGCTCAACGTATTCATCGAGGAAGCCGATCAGCTTCTGGAATCCGCACTGCCTATCGACGAAGAATCCGTGGTGCTGGGGCAGGCGTCCGTGCTGGCCGAGCAGCCGGAGTTCGCCTCCGGCGACGGCATGCGCCGTCTCGTCGCGCTCACCGAAACGCGCCAGCAGCTGGGCAAATTGCTGCGCACCCGGAGCGGAGTTCCCGGAATATCGATTACCATTGGAAGCGAGCACGATGATCCCGCGCTGGGGAGCTTCACCGTGGTCACGGCGGAATACACCGCGGGCTCGCTCAGTGGAGTCATCGGCGTCATCGGCCCGACGCGGATGTCGTACGAGAAGGTAATCTCGCTGGTGAGTCACACCTCGAGATTGGTTACCGATCTATTGGACGAAAATGGCTGATTACTACTCGGTACTCGGCGTCGAGCGCACAGCGAGCGACGACGAGATCAAGAAGTCTTATCGCAAGCTCGCGATGCAGTACCATCCCGATCGCAACAACGGGGCGGCTGAATCCGAGGAGCGATTCAAGGAGATCACGGAGGCGTACGACGTTCTGCGCGACCCGCAGAAACGCTCGGCGTACGATCGCTACGGTGAAGAAGGGCTGCGGCGAGGCGCCGGCGGATTCCATCACGTGGATCTCTCGGAAGCGCTCAACATCTTCATGCGCGACCTCGGTGGCTTTACCGGGCTGGGCGACATCTTCGGCGCTGCCGGAGGTGGGAGGGGACAGTCCGGCCCGCGCACCGGCGCGGACGTGCGCATCACGATCCCGCTCACCCTGGCCGAGGTAGCGACCGGAGGCGAGAAGAAGGTCGCGCTCAAGCTGCTCATATCCTGCGATCGTTGCTCCGCGAGTGGCGCCGAGCCGGGAACGCAGGCGGTGACATGCTCCACATGCGGCGGAACGGGCGAGCTGCGCCGCGCGCAGCGGTCGTTCTTCGGGCAGGTGATGAGCATCTCACCGTGTCATGCGTGCTCCGGCGAAGGCAAGATGATCGATTCGCCCTGCAAGAAGTGCCGCGGCGAAGGGCGCATTCGTGAGGACGAGACGATCACGGTTCGCGTGCCGGCGGGAGTGGATACCGGGCAGTACATGACGCTCCGCGGCATTGGCACCGTCGGTCCGCGGGGCGGTCTGCGCGGCGACATACTCGTTGTCTTCGAGGTGGAAGACGATCCGCGATTCGAGCGCGACGGCGAAGATCTGTTCTGCGAGGTCCTGGTCACCTACTCGCAGCTGGTGCTCGGCGGCGATGTTGAGGTGCCCGCAGTGAACGGGATGGTCTCGCTTCGCGTTCCGCCCGGCTCACAGAGCGGGCATCAATTCAACCTCAGAGGGCGGGGCCTGCCGCGAGTGAACGCGTCCGGCGTCGGCGATCTCCACGTTCGGATCCAGCTGTGGACGCCCGACGCTCTTTCCGCTGAAGAAGAGGAGCTGATCAAGCGACTCGCCGAGCTGCGCACGAAGGCGCCGGCTCCGCAGCAGAAGGGATTCTGGAACAAGGTTAAGGAATCACTCGGCGCGTGAGCCTCCTCGCGGTGCGTGTCAAGCCGCGGAGCAATCACGAGGCAGTCGTAGCGGCGCTGTTCGAAGCGGGGTCGATGAGCGTCCATGAAGACGGCGATGCCTTTGTGACCAACTTGCCGGACGATGGCGACGTGGACCTCTTGCGGGAGCGCCTCGCGGCGATTGATCCCGGCGCCGAGGTGGATGTGACGACCGTCACGCCACCGGATTTCTCGGAGTGGCGCGGAACGGTCGGCGCGCACACGGTCGGGCGGATCACCGTGGCGCCGCCATGGGTACAAGCCGATTCCGCCGAGTACCTCGTGCTGATTGAGCCAGCGATGGCGTTCGGCACCGGCGAGCACGCAACGACGCGGCTCTGTCTGTCGCTTCTGCAGCGGGTGATTCGCCATGGCGACACCGTGGCCGACCTGGGGTCGGGGAGCGCCGTTCTTTCCATTGCCGCGGCGAAGCTCGGGGCGCGAACTGTCGCCGCGATCGAGATCGATCCCGATGCGACTTCGAACGCGGAAGAGAACGTGGCGCGTAACGGCGTTGGCGGGGCGGTTCATCTCGTCGAGGGCGATGCCGCGATTCTTCTGCCGCTGATTGCGCCCGTGAGAGTAGTCATCGCCAACATCATCTCGTCCGTGATCTCGAGCATGCTTCCGGTGATCGCCGCGTCGCTCACATCTGACGGCGAGGTGATTCTCAGTGGGATCATGCTGGAGGAGCGGGAGATGATGTTGAGCCGGCTCCGCGACGCCGGATGGCGCGCGACGATGGAAGAGAGCGAGGGAGAGTGGTGGAGTACAGTCGTGGTGATCAGTGAACAGTGAAGAGAAAAAGGCGCTGCGTGCTGCGCGCTGCGTGCTGCGTGCTGCGCCCTGCGCGCTAACTGCGAACCACAT
>JBKJKB010000185.1:0-3007 GCA_046597675.1 Gemmatimonadaceae bacterium | reverse complement strand
CACCACGCACTACATGGACGAGGCCGCGCGCTGCCAGCGGCTCGCGTTCCTGTCACGGGGACACCTGATCGCGCAGGGAACGGCCGACGAGATTCCGGCCCAGTTCGGCAAGCGCACGATCGAAGACGTCTTCATCGAGCTGCAGCGGCGCGACGAGGGCGAAGCAGCGTGAGCGCGCTCGCCCGTGTGCGCGCTTCCGGGTTGTGGCCGATGCTCCGCAAGGAGTTCATCCAGATGCGGCGCGACCGGCTCACGCTTGCGATGGTGGTGGTGCTGCCGGCGCTCCAGTTGATTCTGTTCGGCTATGCCATCCGCACTGAAGTGCGGAACCTGCCTACGGTCGTGCTTGACGAGTCGCGTAGCAGCGAGAGCAGAGCGCTGATAGACGTCATGCGCAACACCGGAAACTTCGAAATCACGGGTGCGGTTGCGAGCCGCGCAGAGCTGCGGCAGGCGATCGAGCGCGGCGACGCGAGCGCGGCGGTGGTCATCCCTCCGGACTTCGCCGCGAATCTCAAACGCGGGCGCGGAGCTTCGGCGCAGATCATCGTGGACGCGGCGGATCCGATGTCTTCCTCCGCTGCGATTTCCGGAGCGGCGCTCGCGGCGGCCGCGCGCAGCTCAGCGATCCTCGCGGCGCGATCCGGCGCGCGACTTCCGCTCGAAGTACGTGTCCGGCCCTGGTACAATCCGGGCCTCCGCTCCGAAGCCTACATCGTGCCGGGCGTCATCGGCGTGCTGCTCTCCATCACGTCGCTCGTGGTCATGAGTCTCGCCGTCGTGCGCGAGCGCGAGCGGGGCACGCTGGAACAGCTCGTGGTGACGCCGCTCAACAAGACGAGCCTGTTGCTCGGGAAAGTCCTGCCTTTTGTCGCCGTCGGATACGTGCAGATGACGGTCATTCTGCTGCTCGGCAAGCTCGTGTTCGACATCCCAGTACGCGGGAGCCTGCTGCTGCTGTACGCGATCGCGGGAGCGTTCATAACGGCGAACCTCGGGATCGGGCTGCTCATCTCGACGGCCGTGAAGTCGCAGGTCCAGGCCACGCAGCTGGGATACTTCGTGATGCTGCCGAACATTCTCCTGTCCGGCTTCATGTTCCCGCGGGAGGCGATGCCGGAGTTCGCGCAGTGGATCGGGCTGGCGATGCCCCTGACCTACTTTCTGACGGCGTTACGCGCGATCCTGCTGAAGTCTGCGTCAATCGATGCGATCTGGCCGGAGACGGTGGCGCTCGTGGGGATGGCGGTGGCGCTTTTCACTCTGAGCGTTCTGCGGTTCAGAAAGACGATCGAATGAGGAGTGCCGGCCCGTGACTTTCCGGCCTGATCTACGCCCGGGAGAGTTGCCCCCTGGCAAGGACGGCATACCCCTGCGGGCAAAAAGGCCGAATTGCCCATCATCTGAGGATTTTGCCACCGACGGGCGCTAGAGGGTCCGCGTTCCCGACACGTTGACATAAGTTCCCGCCCCGTCTAACTTTACCAGTCTCTGTCGCCCCAGCCGGCAACGGCGGGGCGCCTTTTGTGTCCTGGAGTTTTTGTACCGTGGCGAAGGCTGAGCAGCTTTGCCAGAAAGCCATCAGCCAATAGCCAACAGCCGTATTTAATGCCCACTATCAATCAGCTCGTCCGGCAGAGCCGCCGCGACGTCGAAAAGAAAGAAAAGGCGCCCGCGCTCAAGGCCAATCCGCAGAAGCGCGGCGTGTGCACGCGCGTGTACACCACGACGCCCAAGAAGCCGAACTCGGCGCTGCGCAAAGTCGCGCGCGTTCGACTCACCAACGGGTTTGAAGTCACCGCGTACATCCCGGGCGAAGGCCACAATCTGCAGGAGCACTCGATCGTGCTCATTCGTGGTGGTCGTGTGAAGGATCTGCCAGGAGTTCGCTATCACATCGTGCGTGGCTCGCTCGACGCGTCAGGCGTCAGCGGTCGGAACAAGAGCCGCTCGAAATACGGAACCAAGAAGCCCAAGCCGGGCGCCGCCGGAGGAAAGAAGTAAATGAGTCGCCGCAAAAGCTCGGTGAAGCGCACCATCCTTCCGGATTCGCGCTACGACAGTCAGACGGTTTCGAAGTTCATCAACGTGCTGATGTATGACGGCAAGAAGTCCACGGCGGAGCGCATCTTCTACAAGGCGATGGATCTTGTCGAGACGCGCACGAGCCAGACGGGCGTGACGATCTTCAAGCAGGCGCTGACGAACATCAAGCCGGTCGTGGAAGTAAAGAGCCGCCGCGTCGGCGGCGCGACGTACCAGGTCCCGGTCGAGGTTCGCCCGGACCGGCGTACCGCGCTCGCGATGCGCTGGTTGATCTCCTTCGCGCGGGACCGCAACGAGAAGTCGATGGCGGAGAAGCTCGCCACCGAGGTCGTCTCGGCGTCGAAGGGTGAAGGCAATGCCGTAAAGAAGAAGGAAGACACGCACAGGATGGCGGAAGCCAACAAGGCGTTCGCACACTATCGCTGGTAGGCCGCAGCGGATCCGAACGTGAAAAAGGCCCCGACCGATAACGGTCGGGGCCTTGTTGTTTGCGTTGCTAGCTTAGGGGTTCTGTCGAAGAATCTGCTGGCGGTATTCCTCGCTCGCATAGATCGCAACTTCCACGCGACGATTGCGCGCCTTGCCTTCTTCGGATGCGTTGGAGAACACCGGCTCCGTCTCGCCCCGGCCGACTGCGCCCAACCGGCTCGCCGCGACCCCACGGGTTTGCAGGTACGCCGACGCTGCGCGTGCGCGCCTCTCTGAAAGCGCCTGGTTGTAGCTGTCCGTGCCGTCGCTGTCCGTGTGGCCAACGATCATCAACGACGAGTTCGGATACTTCTGCAAGCTGTTAGCGAGCTCGTCGAGGTTGGTGCGAGCGGCTGGCAGGAGCACGTCCGAGTTGTAAGGGAACAGGATTCCCGATGCGAACGTGACCGCGATGCCTTCGCCCACGCGCTGAACGGTCGCATCGGGAATCCTGTTCCCTTACAACTCGGACGTGCTCCTGCCAGCCGCTCGC
>JBKJKB010000040.1:0-4579 GCA_046597675.1 Gemmatimonadaceae bacterium | reverse complement strand
ATCGCGCGATGCCTTGGTGCAGACGTTGCCTGTGAAGGTATTCTGGCCCATTCCGTCCCATTCGATGTCGAAGGCGCTGTTGTTCCGGAGCGTGTTGTTCCTGATCACCGCCTCACTGGAGCCGGTAACGTCAATCCCGACTCCGTAGCCTACGGGGCGGGGCTTTCCCGCAAGCTTAAAGCCGGTGTGATTCGTTATGCGGTTTTTCTCGACCAGCGTACCATTTGTAGCGCGGTTCATGACTCCCCAAACGCCCCCGTCACGGAGCTCGTTGACCACGACCTGGTTGCCGGATCCCGCGCGGTGAAGCATCACCGCTGCAAACGGATTCCCATAAATCACGTTGCGGCGGATGATGTTCTGCTCCGCCACCCCCGCGGAGAGCGCTGCACTCGTCTCAATGTGGACACCGCAGCCGGTGCCCACCCGCATCGGCTCGTCGGGATCGTTGCCGTAGAAGGTGTTCCTCTCCACCACATTCTGTGAGGAATTGAACAGGCTGATGCCCATCATGTCGGTCTTGGTCACCACGTTCTGTTCGATTCGGTTCCTGTGCGCGTTCACCAGGAGGAATCCCTCGCCGATGCCCGACATCGGGCCCACACCGAAGTCCCTCACCGTAAAGCCGCGGATTATCACGCCGGCGACATCGCGGAGAAAGAAACCTGCTCGCTCGGGGCAGAGCGGTTCAAGCGCAAACTTGCAGGTCCCTGCTGTTTGTTGCGCGTGATCCCCTTGCAGGATCACCTGTCCCTCATCGCCATCAGCGACGATCTGTAGGTCGTTCCTTGCTGCACCTGTGATCATCACCGTGCCGAGGTAGGTGCCCGGCCTCACCAGGATCCGGTCGCCGACCGTCGCGGCCGCGACCGCCGCCTGAATGGTGTTGTACTGCGCGGGTACCAGCAGCACCCGGTTCGGGGCCGGCAGGTCGGCAGAGGGATCGACGCGTGTGTGGCTGCATGCCAGAGCGGCTGCAAGGAGAAGCAGAGGAGGCGCTTTGCATGTCATAGCTTGGCTCCATCCGCGCGTTCTGCGGCCGCTCGCGACGTCAGGGTACGCATTTACGTTCAGTCACGCAGATTCCAGAATGCGCCGGTCAGGCCAATAGAAGCAAGCAATTCCTCGGTCTCCTCGAGCGTGTGGCGTCGCCAATCGGTCTGTAGCTTGTTTCGGTACCAACCCTCTGCAAGCCGCCACGTTTGCTCGGGCGTTAGCGTCGCCCCACGCGGCAGCTCCCGCGCCGCGCACCAGCGATCTATATGCTCTTCGTCACGGAAGAGCAGCATTGTGCTTCACGTAAAGCCAATGTTGTCCCACCATTTGTGCGCCGGAATCGCGAAATGCACCACTCCTTCCGACCGTACGAGATCGCCATCGCGTAACTCCATGGTCATTTCCTCCCCACAGTCGCCACACGGAGCCGTGATGACAGCGTCGGAGGCGAGAGCCGCCGCAATTCCAAGCGCGTCCCAAATGCAAATGCCCCAGAATTTTCTGCCCGCCGCAGCGACCCGGAACCCCGATGGGACTGCGCAGAATGGATTGGCCGCCCAAATACTGGTGCCGTTCGGCGCCAGAATCAGCACCTTCGCTGCTGCGAGCGCGTGCAATGCGGCGCGCACCTCGGACTCCTCGCGCCCGAGGGCACGACTGATCTCCAACGCCTGCGGGACTCGCGCGGTAGCCGCAGATTCGCGGAACAGATAAATCCGAACATCTCGAGCGAGAGAATCTAGATTCGTAGGGCTCTCGGTCATCACTGTCCTGTGTCAAATGTGACTGGTCCGCGTAACGCTAGCCTTCAGGGGCTCACTCCGCTATCGAGGATGGTCCCGGGCGAAGGTCTTTCGCATACCGACGGCCGGTCCATGAGTAGCCGAGCTTGTCGTAGAACTGGTGCGTCTCGGTGCGATGATTCGCGGTCGTGACCAGCGGCGAGCGTGCTTCCAAAGACCGCTCGGCTGCTACAACGCCCCAGCTCTGCTGCAAGCGACTCTAGGAAGGCGCAACGCTTTCGTGATTGCTGCTTCCGCGAGCGGCGCCATGACCCCATAGCCTGCCGCGTTAGGATGCACGCCATCCGTCGTCAGCTCCGCGCGCAAGCCGCCGCGGCTGTCGACCATCGCTGTGTGGAAATCCAGATACACCGCCCCGGCTTCTTCCGAGTACCGCCGGATCCATGAATTCAGCGCAGAAATCTTTGGCGCCGGGTGCAGTCCCCGCTTCCATGGATAGTCGTACGCCGGTAATACGGACGACAGGACCACGCGAATGCCGTTCGCGCGAGCGATCTCGGCCATCGAAGCAAGATTGTGCTCGATCATGGCCAGCGAAGACAGTCCGGTGTTGCCGGCAATGTCATTGGTTCCCGCGAGGATTACTACGACTGTTGGCTTTAGCGCGACCACGTCCTGCCGGAAGCGTACGAGAATTTGCGGCGTCGTCTGACCGCTGATACCGCGCCCGATATATGGCCTGCCCGGAAAAAGTGCGGGGAAATATCCGGACCACGACTCGGTGATCGAGTCGCCAATGTACACGACTCGATTTTCGCCGGGCTTCGGTGCCGGTTGGCTGTCGTTCGCTCGGCGATACCGGGACAGACTCGCCCAGTCGCTGAGCAGGGACTCCTGCGCACTTCGTTGTCGCTCGTCGCGCAGAATCTGGGCCGTGTCGAATCTGCCTGCAGGCGGTGCTTGCGCCCGCAGCGGCACGGTGCCAGCGCCGAGCGCGAGGACGACCGTGGCCAGTGCCGAGATGGCAAGCCGCAGGGCGCGAGAAAGCTCGTTCATTGGGTGAAAATGAGCTTGAAACCGGCGATCGTCAGTACGACCGCGAGCAGGCGCTTGATGGCAGTGACCGGGACGTGCCGGCTACCGAAATACGAACCAGCTGCGCCGCCGAGAATCGCCGCGATCCCGAGTGGCACTGCGAACGCGGGGAACGATTTCGTCGCGCTGAGATTACCCAGCAGCCCCGAGATGGAGTTGACGAGGATGAACAGTGCAGAAACCGCCGAAGCGGTCTTGGTGCGCGCCCAGTGCATGAAGATGACGAGCGGAGTGAGAAAGATGCCGCCGCCGGTGCCGGTGAGACCGGCGAGCAGGCCAAGGCCTGCGCCCGTGCCGATCGCCACGGAACGAGCGGGTTCGCGCGGCTCCCGCTCGGCCGGTGGACTGATTAGAAATCGCGCCGCCGAGAAAAGCAGGACGATGCCGACGATGATCTTGAAGATGTGGGTCGGCAGGTTGAGGTAGCCGCCGAGAAAGGCGAACGGGACGGACAGCACGGCGAACGGCCAGAACAGGCGCCAGGAGAAGTGCCCGGCGCGCCAGAACTGGTAGCTGCCGAGACAGGCGACCAGGATGTTGAGGGCGAGTGCCGTGGGTTTGATGGCGGCTGGCGCCAAGCTGAACAGCGACATTACGGCGATGTACCCGGACGCGCCGGCGTGGCCGACGGACGAGTACAGCAGGGCCACGAGCAGCACGCACAGCGTGACGAACGGAAGCTGTTCAGCTGTCATCGCGGACGGCAGTTAGCATGCACTGCGCATGTCCGATCCCCCTAGATGTTGGATCTCGCAGAACCCTCCCCTCCAACTCACCGTCCTACGCCGCGGACGCTACGTACACCGAATTCCGGGAGGCAGCTCCGGATCCGGTTATCGCACATACAAGACTCGCCCCATTCCCTGGTTCCTCAGCCGCGTAGGCTGGTTGGCCACAATTCGGTCCGGGAGTTTCACACGCAGGTCGGCCGGTTCGCCAACAAACGTATCCGTGCTGGCGAGTGTAAAAAGTCCGAGGATCCGATATCCGATTTCCTACAGGGGGCCCGCAAGGACATGGCGATTACGGCTCAGCCGGCACAACGACCGATGCGTGAAGATGTGCGAGCTTCCATTCGCCATTCTCGATCACGAAAACGAGCGTCCGTCTGCCGATGCGGCCTGGGCGGTCGCCTAGCATGAACGTGACGACCCCGGTACTGCCAAACGTCTCCACTCGCAGACCGCGCGGCGCGAGGTGTAGATACGGAGGCCCTGTTCCACGCGATCGCACCTCAATGAAGAATTCGCGGAAACGCGCCAACACCGCGGAGCCCTCGACGCGGTCGGGCTTGTCGGCAAACGGCAAGAAGGCCGTCGGATTGTGCGACCACGAAGCACGGAATGGTTCCCACTCCAGGTTATCAAACACACGCAGGAAGTTTTGCGCAGCTGCAAGGAGCGATGCCTGATCAAGTGAAGCAGCACGCGCTACTTCGACGTGTGGTCGACGTTGCGGTGCGCAACTGCAGACGAGAAACACTGAAGTAAGAATTACCAGCGACTGAGCTTGGTGACGCATCGCACGGCGGATGTGGGTGGACAGGCTAGGGGTCGGCATAACTACATATTGGATAGTCAGGAGAGACTGCGGCGCCGCATGAATGTTTGCAAGCCGCGGCTGTAATTCGCCGGTCCCTGTCGCCCTTGCCACTACGGACCATGATCTCAGCGCGATCGAAATCAATATCCTCAACGCCCGCGGTGGGGATTGAGAAACCATTTCCTTTCGGACACGCTCGCTAT
>JBKJKB010000379.1:0-8943 GCA_046597675.1 Gemmatimonadaceae bacterium | reverse complement strand
GGACGCGCCCAGGGCAAACCCCAACGGCCGCTCATCGAGCATCGTCACCATGATCACGGGGATCCGCGCCAGCTGTTCGTCCTCCTTCAGCGCGCCCAGCACGCTCCAGCCGTCCATTCCCGGCATGAGGACGTCGAGCGTGATTGCGTCGGGGCGCACTTCGCGCGCGCGCTGGAGCCCGCTGGGCCCGTCAGCGGCACCGACCGTCCTGTATCCAGCGCGTGCGAGATGGCGGCGCACGAGATCGCGGGAATCGGAATCGTCGTCCACGACGAGCACGAGCGGACCGGTTCCGCCTGTCACCTCATCGGACGAATCGGGCGAATCGGCCGGATCAGCGTCCGGGGCTTCGACCCGCGCCGGCATCCGGATCGTGAACGTAGATCCGTTTCCAAGCGAGCTCACGACCGACACCGTGCCGCCCATGATCCGGCAGAACTCACGGGTAATCGCCAGGCCAAGCCCGGTCCCTCCGAAATTCTTGCTCGTGGACGACTCCGCTTGCGTGAACGCCTCGAACACACGCGCGGACTGCTCCTCGGTCATCCCGATGCCGGAATCGCGCACCTCGAAGATCATGTCGTCGTCTTCGCCCCGGGCGGTCAGTCTCACTTCACCGCGCTCGGTGAACTTGCTCGCGTTGCTGAGGAGATTGAGCAACGCCTGCCGTATCTTCGTCACGTCCGCGAACATCACGCCGCCCCGCCCTTCGATTTCGCTGATCAGAGTGTTGCCGTTCCTGCTGACCAGCGGCTGCGCTGTCGTCACGACGTCGCGAATCATGTCCTCGACGGCAAACTCCTCGAGAAAGAGCTGCATCTTGCCGGCTTCGATCTTCGACAGATCGAGGACGTCGTTGATCAGCGCCAACAGGTGCCTGCCGGCGGAGCGGATCTTCACGAGGTCGGAGACGTATGCCGTCTGCGCTTCGTCTTCCGCCTGCTCCTGCAGCATCTCGCTGTAACCGATGATGGCGTTCAGCGGCGTGCGCAGCTCGTGACTCATGTTTGCCAGGAACTGGCTCTTGCTGCGGCTCGCGCCTTCGGCTTCGCGCCGCGCCTCGAGCAGCTCGCTCACGTCGTGATACAGCGCCATAATGCCCACCTGCTCGCCGGCCACGACAACGGGAATCGTGAAGTGCTCGACGTCGATGACCGTGCCATCCTTGCGCTGGCGGCGACCGACGCCGCGTATGACCTGCCCTGATTTTCCGCGGGCGGTGAACTGCGCCGCCTCGGCGAGCGTCTCCTCGCTCGTCACCAGATCGTCGAGATTCTTCCCGAGGACCTCGGACTCCGCGTACCCGAACAGGCTCTCGAAGGCGGGATTGCAGGACGTAATGCGGAACTCGAGATCCAGATTCACGATCGCGCTCGGGTTGTTCACGACCAGCGCCTGGAAGTACTGCTGCGCGGCTTCGTACAACCGGGCGTTCTCGATGGCGATCGCCGCCTGCGGCGCGAACAGCTGCAGGAGACGAAGGTCTTCTTCGCCGAACCGCCGGGACGGATCGGAGTGTACGCTGGCTATGGACCCGACCAGACGATTGCCGATCATGAGCGGCGCGGCCATCACCGACTGGAACGCCTTGCCCGTGTAGCGCGTCGACCGGCCGGCCCACTCCTGGTAATCGGGAATGATCAGCGGCTCATGCGTCTGCGCGACCTGCCCCATCGCGCCTTCACCCAGTCGCATGCGCATGCCAGTGGAGTCGATCCCGAGGTTCTGGCTCGCGACGACCACAAGCTCGCGCCGTCCCTCGTCGTACGTGGCCAGCTCCCCGCCCGTGACTCCGAGGAGCATCACGGCCCGATGCAGCACCGCCTGCAGCACCTTCGACAGCTCGAGCTCGCCGGAGAGGTCCGACAGAGTGTCGAGCAGCGCCTGCTGCTCTTCCGCGCGTTTCCGCTCGGCGGTGTACAGTCTCGCGTTTTCAATCGCAACCGCGGCCTGGGACGCGAACAGGTTGATGAGTCGAAGTCCCTCGACGCCCGGATTGTACTTGGGATCTGAATGCACCGCGGCGATGACACCGACGAGACGCGTGCCGATCTTCAACGGCGCAGCCAGCACCGACTGGAATGCATCCTGGGTGTACTTGTCCGACCGTCCGGCCCACTCCTGGTAGTGCGGGATGACGAGGGGTTCGCGCGTTCGCGCCACGCGTCCCATCGCGCCCTCGCCAATTTTCATCCGCCGCCCGACGGAATCGTCACCCAGGTTGTGGCTCGCGACGATGACGAGCTCCTGCGTCGGCTCGTCGAAGATCGCGAGCTCACCGCCGATCACGCCGAGCAGGGACACGGCGCGGTTGAGCACCGACTCCAGGACCTTGGACAGCTCGAGCTCGCCGGCCAGCGTGGACAACGTCTCGAGCAGCGCCTGCTGCTCTTCCGCGCGGCGGCGCCCTTCGGTGAACAGGCGGGCGTTCTCGATCGCGATCGCGGCCTGGGGCGCGAACATCTCCAGTAGACGCAGGTCCTCGGATCCGAATTTTCTCGACGGATCGGAGTGCACGCTCGCGATCGTGCCGACCAGCCGCTTGCCGATCAGCAGCGGGGCGACCATCACGGCGCGAACCGTGGTCTGCGTGTACTTGTCCGACCTTCCGGCCCACGCCTGGTAGTTCGCGATGATGAGCGGCTCGTGCGTCTGCGCGACCAGCCCCATGGCGCCCTCGCCGAGCCGCATTCGCAGGCCGGCCGAGTCGGAGCCGATGTTGTGACTGGCCACCACGACCAGTTCGTTGGTCGCCTCGTCGAAGATCGCCAGCTCGCCACCCATCACGTCGAGCAGCTTCACTGCTCGCTGAAGCACGGCCTGCAACAGCTGTGACAGCTCGAGGTGCCCCGACAGGTCGGCGAGAGTGTCGAGCAGCGCCTGCTGCTCCTCCGCGCGTCGTCGCTCGGTACCAAGTGTGCGAGCGCGCGTAATCGCCCACGCGGCATGCGCCGCGGCGGTATCGAGCAGCTCGCGATCCACTTCGTCGAACGCGCCATGCGACGATCGCTCGACAGTCACCGCGCCGAGATCCACCCCCTGCAGGCGGAACGGGACCTCCATGCGCGCGCTTTCATTGTTCGACGTGCCCGCCTCCGCCACCAGCTGGCGCTCGCCGCCGTCGGCGCGGATCGAGACGGCCACCCCGCTGAACCCGAAGCACTCGTCCATGAGCCCGAAGGCGAGCCCGTTCGCCATCTCGGACTCGTCGCGGGCCGCGGCGATTCGAGTGCTGAGCCTGAGCATGGCTGAATGCCTGCCAGGTTGTGGCGCATCGCGGCCCATGTTGATGGGCGCGCCGGCGAGCGCCGTCATGCGGACTCCGCTCGCGGAGCCGCGAGAATTCGCGCGGTAAACACCGACCCGACTCCAGGCTCGCTCTCGACCGAGACGTCGCCGCCAAGCATGCGGCAGAAGTGTCCGGTCAGCGCGAGGCCGAGCCCCGTGCCACCGTATTTTCGGGTCGTGGAGACTTCGGCCTGCGTGAACGCTTCGAACACTCGCTCGATCTGGTCCGCGGACATCCCGATCCCGGTGTCGCGCACCCGGAACGCGATGTAGTCGTCGCCGCCCTCGCTGCCGCGCTCTGCCTCCACGCGGATCAACCCCTTCTCGGTAAACTTGCACGCGTTGGACAGAAGGTTCAGAAGTATCTGCCGAACCTTCACGTGATCCGACTGCATCGTGCCTACGTCCGGCGCGCACGCGACTTCGAGGGTATTCGCGTTCTTGCGAACGAGCGGCGTAATCGTGTTTGCTACTTCCTCCACGAGATTTCGGACATCCACCGGCTCGTAGAACACTTCCATTTTGCCGGCCTCGACCTTGGCGATATCGAGTACGTCGTTGATCAGGGCGAGCAAGTGCCGGCCGGCGGAGCGGATCTTCTCGAGATCGGGGATGAAACCGTCGATGCCGCGGTCGCGCGCGTCTTCCTCGAGCATCTCGCTGTATCCGATGATTGCGTTGAGCGGCGTGCGAAGCTCGTGGCTCATGTTCGCCAGGAAGTGGCTCTTGGCGCGATTGGCGTCCTCGGCCTGCGCCTTCGCGCGCAACAGGTCGGTCACGTCGTGGTACAGAGCGGTTATTCCCACGCGCTCGCCGTCCACGATCACGGGCACGCCCGCGAGTTCGACATCGAGCAGCGACCCATCCTTCCGGCGCCGCTGTCCGATGCCGCGTGCCGTCTCCGTCTTGGCCTGCTCGGTGTAGGCGACCGCCGCGGACAGAGTCTCCGCGGTATTGATCAGCTCGTCGAGATCGTGTCCGACCGCCTCGGATTTGCCGTAACCGAACAGCTTCTCGAACGCGGGGTTGAGCGATGTGATGCGACCCCGCAGATCGAGCGTCACGATCGCGACCGGGCTGTTGAGCACGACGGCCTCGAAATATTCCTTCTGGCGAGTGGCCGCGTCGAACAGGCGGGCGTTCTCGATCGCGATAGCCGCCTGCGGGGCGAACAGGTTCAGCAGCCGGAGGTCGGACTCGCCGAACGGGCGCGCCGGATCCGCCTGCACGGCCGCGATCACGCCCACCAGCCTGCGACCGATCAGGAGCGGGGCGGCCATGACGGAGTGAATCGTCACGCCCTCGTACTGGACCGACCGGTCGGCCCACCGCCGGTAGTCCGGGATGATGACGGGTTGGTGCGTCTCCGCGACCCCGCCCATGGCACCTTCGCCGAGCGCGATCCTCACGTTGGTCGAGTCGATCCCGATCCCGTGGCTCGCGACCACGACGAGCTCGCGGGTTTCTTCCTCGTAGATCGCGAGCTCTCCGCCGGTGACGCCGAGGAGGCGCACTGCGCGCTCGAGCACGGACCGCAGCAGCTTGGCAAGCTCCAGCTCCGACGACAGGTCCGCCATCGTGTCGAGGAGCGCGCGCTGCTCGGAGGCCGAGAGCCGTGGCTCGGTGGCATCGTGTTGGCCGGTGGGTCTCTCTGAAGTCTCGACGGTCTGCATGTGGCTCTCCAATCTGCGCCCCTGGGCCGCGCGAGAAGGGTCTCATGCGGGGGGATAACGTATAAAGTCGGCCGCTCCATCGAAAGAGTCGAAATCGGATTCCACCTCGGTGTGTATGTTTGCCGCGTGGACGACACGGTTTTCGTCATTGCCAATCCCGCGGCGGGCGGCGGGCGGGGGGCGAAGGTCCTCGCCGCGGTCGAGCGGGCGACGTCTTCCCGCCGGCACGTGGTCGTGCGGGTCACGCGTGGACCCGGCGACGAGACGAGGCTCGCCCAGCTCGCGATCGCGAGAGGCGCGAGCGCTCTAATTGCCGTGGGCGGCGACGGCACATGGAGCAAAGTCGCCGCGGCCCTGCTCCAGAGTGAGCGGCGCCCTCCGCTGGCGCTGATCGCCGCCGGCACCGGAAATGATTTCGCCAAAAGTATCGGCGCGCCCGCGGACGACATCGAGCGCACGCTCGCGCTGATCGAATCAGGGCAGACAAGGCGTGTGGACGCCGGCACCGTCGAAGGAAGATTCTTTCTCGTGTGCTGCGGGTTCGGCTTCGACACCGCCGTGCTGCAGCGCATGCAATCGGTGCGCGGGCTCCGCGGAAGCGCGCGGTACGTGTATGCCGCCCTGCGCGAGCTGTCGGCGTACGACGGATTCGATGTTTCGCTGGCGGACGAGGGCGACGCGAGCCGGGCGGGCGACGAGACGCGCCGGCTATTGATGCTCGTAATCGCGAACGCCCGGCACTACGGCGGCGCATTCCGGATCGCGCCGCACGCTTCGCTGACCGATGGAATGCTCGACGCCGTCGCGATCACGCCTCTCGAGACGCTGCGCCGCGCGTCCCTTCTGTTCTCGGCAACGCGGGGCGCTCACGTGACATCACCGGCCGTGTCCACCGAACGGCGGGCGGAGTTCAACGTGAGGTTTCCGAGGCCGCCAATGTACAATCTGGACGGTGATCTGTTTCAGGCGAGGTCACGGACGTTGCGGGTCGAGTGTGTGCCCGGCGCGCTGGAGGTCGTGGCACCGGTGTAACCGACATGAGTGTGTGCGTGCTGAACGCAACGTTTTTTCGCCCTCCCTATTGACAGACATCGCGCAAACTGTATCGTCGGGCGGCTGCGCTTGGCACCCGCGCGGTCTTATTCCGATTGCCAGCCCCCCCCATTGGAGATCAGCATGTTCATCAGCGCCCGTCGATTTGTTCAGCTAGCGGCATTGGCGGCAGGCACAGCTCTCAGTGGGTCGAGCCTGCTCGCTCAAACCGGGACCGGCGCCATAGCCGGCACGGTCACCCAGGCGACGTCCTCCGCCCCGGTCGCGGGCGCGCAGGTGCGCGTGGTCGGCGCCTCGAGCGTCGAGACCGCCGTCGCATCGGGTGTAGACGGCTCGTATCGCATCGCCGGTCTGGCGCCAGGCTCCTATCTGGTCTCCGCGCGCGGCATCGGGTACAGAGAGTCGGCCGCCATCAGACTGGATGTCGTTGCCGGTCAGACGACTCAGCACACGATCGAGCTGGCAGGCAATGCTCCCGCGCTGCAGGAGATCGTCATCACGGCCTCGCGCGCTCCCGAGAAAGTCATTGATGCTCCAGCGTCCGTGTCCGTCGTGGGACGCGAAGAGATCGAGTCGCGACCCTCGCTAAGCCCGACCGATCACCTCCGAGCCGTGCCCGGCGTCGACATCATCAAGGGTGGGCTCGTGCAGGCGAACATCGCGGCGCGCGGCTTCAACGGCGTCTTCAGCGGATCGCTGCTCATGCTGCAGGACAACAGGTTCGCGACGGTTCCCTCGCTCCGCGTCAACGTTCCTTTCCTGCTCACGTCCACCAACGAAGACATCGAGCGCATCGAAGTAGTGCTCGGTCCGGCGGCCGCACTGTACGGACCGGGTAGCGCGAACGGCGTGCTGCACGTGATCACCAAGTCCCCGTTCACCTCGCCGGGCACGACCCTGACGCTCGACTTGGGCGACCGCTCTACCCGCCGCGCGGGCGTTCGTACCGCGGGCGTTCTGAGCCCGATGTTCGGCTACAAGCTGTCGTACGAGAAGATGTCGGGCAACGAGTGGCGATACCAGGATCCGGCGGAGGACCTCCTCGTTCTGCGACCCGATGCCTCGGGCAGGAAAATCCTGACGGCCGTGCAGCGGAACTTCGATGTGAACCGCAGCGCGGGCGAAGCGCGGATCGACATCCGGCCCGGCGCGAGCACCGAGATCATCGGCTCGTATGGCATGGCCGACATCGGCAGCGCGCTCGAGCTCACGAGCACGAGCGGAGTGGCGCAGGTGAGAAACTGGAAGTACGAGCACTACCAGGTGCGCTTCCGCCACAAGTCGTTCTTCGTGCAGACATTCCTGAACCGCAGCAACTCCGGTAACGAGGACAGCCTCGACGCCAGCGGCACATTCCTGCATCGCACGGGCGCGCCTATCGTGGACAAGTCCACACTGCTCGCCACCCAGGTGCAGCACAGTCTCGCAACCGCTGGCGGATTCCGGTTCGTGTACGGCGCTGACTTCATTAGCACCAAACCACAGACCGAAGGAACCATTCACGGCCGGAACGAGGAGAACGACAACGTCACGGAGGCCGGCGGCTACGTGCACGCGACGCGGAAGTTCGGCGGCCGCTTTGAGTTGCTCGGCGCGCTGCGCGTGGACAAGCACAGCAAGCTGACCGACAACACCGTCTCTCCGCGCGCGGCGATCGTGTTCAAGCCGACCGAGACGCAGAATATCCGCCTGACGTACAACCGCGCGTTCAACAATCCGGCCACCTTCCAGTTCTCGATCGATCTCGCGCAGGCGAGGCTCGGCCCGCTCCCTTATACCATTCGCGTCCGCGGAAACGAGAACGGTTTCGCGTTCCGAAGGGACTGCACGAGCGGCACGGGCGGACTGTGTATGAAGTCGCCATTCACGCCTGCGGCCGCCGGAGGCGAGCCAACTTTCATTCCGGCCAATGCAGCCTCGATGTGGCAGGCGGCAGTTACGGTCGCTTCAGGCCGCCTGCCCGCGGCACTGGTGCCTTTGCTGCGCAGCCTGAATCCGACGTCCGCACAGATTGGGACGGTTTTGAGAACGTTTAACCCCGGGAAACAGCCCACCGCCGGGTTCAATACTGAGTCGCTCGACCCGTCCCTGGTTCAAGATATTGACCCTTTGAAGGTCACGCGTAACGAGGTCATTGAGGTCGGCTACAAGGGTGCGCTGACGCGAAGACTAAGTGCCGGACTGGATCTCTGGTTCCAGAGACGGTTCGACGTCCGCACAACGGCTCTCGCGACTCCGAACGTTTTTCTCGATCAAGCGACGATGACCACGTACCTGACTGGCGTCTTCACCGCCGCAGGTCTTGGTGCAGCTGCTGGTCCGACGGCTGCTGCCGTTGCCGGCGGGCTTACCGGGGTTCCGGTGGGAACGATCACGCCGGATGATCCGCTCAACACCAAGGCCGACCTGCTCTTCGTGTACAGGAACGTTCCGGGCACGACCAACGTGCGCGGCGCGGACCTGTCGTTCGATCTCGGGATGACCGACAGGTGGTCGGTGCTCGGCACGTATTCGTGGGTGAGCGACGTGCTCTTCCCCACTCCCGCCGGCGTCCAGCAGATCACGCTCAACGCGGCGGACAACAAGGCGAGTCTGACGGCGCGGTACAATGACCGCAACCGCGGCTTCAGGGGCGAGCTGCGTGGGCGGTACGTCAACACGTTCCCCGTGAACGATGGAGTCTGGGTTGGTGAGGTTCCCGTCAACGCGATGGTAGATGCCGGCTTCACGATCGGCATGCCCGGCACTGAGGGACGTGCGCTGTTCTCCCTCAATGCGACGAACCTGTTCGACAACAAGCGCCGCTCGTATGTCGGAGTCCCCGAGATCGGGCGGATGGTGATGTCGAGGATCCAGTACACGTTTTAACGACAGCTATCAGCTAACGGCTACTAGCTGCCGGGAACAACCGTAGATTTCAGTGGGCAGT
>JBKJKB010000204.1:0-4132 GCA_046597675.1 Gemmatimonadaceae bacterium | reverse complement strand
TGGCGCACGATGCCGCCTATATCGATTCGATCGAGCGCATGAGTGCTGCCGGCGGCGGGCGTTTCGATGCCGACACGGTCGTCAGCGAAGGCTCGTGGGATGCCGCGCGCGCCGCCGCCGGGTCGGTTCTCGCCGCCGTGGACCTCGCAATCAAAGGCGACACCCCCCGCTCGTTCTGCGCGGTCAGGCCTCCGGGGCATCACGCGGTCGTCGACCGCGCCATGGGCTTTTGCATCTTCGGATCCGTGGGGGTCGGCGCCCGCTACTCCCGCACGAAGCATGACCTCGACCGGGTTCTGATCATCGACTGGGACGTGCACCACGGGAACGGCACGCAGGCTCTGACGGAGAGCGACGCCGGCATCCACTTCGTCTCCATGCACCAATGGCCATGGTACCCGGGCACCGGGGCCGCGAGTGACCGGGGCCCGCATGCCAACGTATGGAACGTGCCGATGGCCGCAGGTCTCGCGCCGAACATGTACCTGGACGTGCTCCGCTCCGCGATCGATGCCGCCACGCGTGGCTTCACGCCCGATCTGGTGATGATCTCCGCGGGATTCGACTGCCTCGCGGACGATCCACTGGGCGGCTTCACGCTCGAGCCCGAGCACATTGCCGAGCTGACGGCGTGGGTCGTAGAGCGCGCGGAGGGCTGGTGCGGGGGACGGGTAGTGAGCGCGCTGGAAGGTGGGTACGCGCCTGAGCGCGTCGCCATGGCCGCGGTCGAGCATCTCAAGGCGCTCGCGGCGTAGCGGGTCAACGTCGTACTGGCCGCGCGCCAAGACGAGGCAGTACACTTACCCCCAAATGGATACAGCTACGCGAAAGGACCCGTCAACGCCGCCGGGTGCGGCCCCGGTCGCACCGGAGTCATCCTTGCGCGCTGTATTCCTCGATCCCGCGGGCAAGCTGGCCCAGCTCCGATCTGGACCCGAGATTCGCGCAGCACTGGCGTCGGGCGCGCGATCCGTCTGGGTGGACCTCGATGTCACCGATGCACGCGACGCGTCGATGCTCTCGGACATCTTCGACTTTCATCCGGTCTCGATCGAGGAAGCGAAGAACCCGGAAACGCGGGTCAAGGTGGAAGAGTTCGACACGTACCTGTTCGTCATTGTTCGGACGGTAGGGTTTGAGGATCAGACGGAGGACGACCCTTACGACCTGGAGACGGTCAACCTCGCCTGCTTCCTGGGTGAGAACTTTCTGGTCACGGCGAGGTGCGGGCAGACCTCCCCCCTCGACGGAATCCTGGAAATGGCAGCGGCGAAGCCGCATCTGCTCGCCAGCGGACCTGCGCGACTCCTCCACCTCGTCCTCAACGAAGCGGTGGACGAGTTCTTTCCGATACTCGATCGCATCGAGGAGTTTATCGACGAGCTTGAGGAGCGGGTGTTCGGGAATTACGACCAGGCCACGCTGCGCGACATTTTCAGCGTCAAGCGTCTCGTGCTCACCTTGCGCAGGCACCTGGCTCCCGAACGCGACGTGTTCACGATCCTGGCAAACCGCCCGAACCCTTTCCTCGCCACCGATGCCCAGCGGTATTTCCGGGACAGTTACGACAAGGTCCTCCGCGTGAACGACGCACTGGAGACGTACCGCGAGCTCCTCAGCAATACGCTGGAGAGTTACCTGATGCAGATATCAAATCGTCTCGGGAGCATCACCAGGGCGCTGACCACAGTTGCGACGATCAGCGTTCCCTTCGTGGTTGTGAGCGGAATGTGGGGAATGAACCTGAGAGGGCTGCCGTTCTCCGAAGAACCACACGGCTTCTGGGCGCTGTTCGTGATCCAGCTCGCGCTCGGGGTTCTGCTTCTACTGGGCTTGAGATGGCGCAAAATCCTGTAGGCTCGCTGCAGCTGTTCGGAATCATCGCCGCGGATCCGGGCGCGCGATCGCCCGCGCCCGACACCACGCTGGTTCCGTTTCGCGCCATCGCCGCGCTCGTGGCCCCTGCGCCCTACCAGCGCGCCACGCTGGACGAGGAACGCGTGCAGGCATACGCGCAGACGGTGGAGGAGGCGTATCGGTTCGCGCCGATCCTGCCGGCGCCGCCGGGCACCATCTTCCGCTCGCGCTCGGCGCTGGGTCGCTGGCTCGAGCTGCACTATGTGACGCTGAGCGACGCGCTGGCCCTGGTGGACGGCAGCACCGCTGCGCGCGTGACGATCCGGCTGCGTGAGCCCGCGGAGAACGAGGAGACGATTCGCGAGTGGCATCTCGTGGCCACCGAGGTCATGCGAACGTTGCGCGGCAACGCTTCGGCGCTGACGATTCTGGAGACGCCGGCGGCAGACGAGCGAACCGTCGGCATCGCCTCGTTCCTGATCGAGCGCGAGCGCTGGGGGGCATTCGAGGCCGGCGTGGCGGCCGAGCGAAAGCGGCATCCCAGCCTGGAGTTCGGCATGACGGGGCCATGGCCCCCGTACGACTTCGTGAAGATGCAGTTCACCAGCTGATGTTCTGTCCCTCGTGCGGGCATTGGAATCGTGGCGAAGCGGCGCGGTGCACGCAGTGCAGCGAGCTGCTCCCTCCCGTGCCGCGACGCGCCGATGCGCCGCCGGATCCCGAGATATCCACGCTGAGGCGGGTCACGGGCGGACGGTACGCGATCACGCACCGCCTGGGCGGCGGCGGGATGGCGAACGTGTACTACGGAATCCACCTCGCGCTCGACAGGCCGGTGGTGGTGAAGATGCTGCACCCGCATCTCGCGCGTGACCCGGAGATGCGCGAACGGTTCCGCCGCGAAGCGGAGTCCGCCTCGCAACTGGTGCATCCGCATGTCTGCCCCATCATCGACTACGGCTCGGCGTCGGACATGGTCTACCTCGTGATGCCGTACCTGGCGAGGGGCACGCTGGGCGATCGCATCTCCGAGCATCGCGCGCTCCCGTCGGACGCGGTAGCCGCTGTCGCGGCACAGGTCGCGTGCGCGCTCGATTACGCGCACCGGCACGGCATCGTCCACCGCGACATCAAGCCCGACAACATCATGTTCGACGAGGACGAGCACGCGATGGTGACGGATTTCGGAATCGCGACGGCGCATTTTCGCAGCCGGGTCACCGGGACCGGCAACGTCATGGGCACGCCGCACTACATGTCCCCCGAGCAGGTTCGCGGGCGGATACTCGACGGCCGCAGCGATCTCTACACTTTGGGAGTCGTGATGTACGAGGCGCTGCTCGGTTTTCCGCCGTTCGACGGTGCGGACGTGTATTCCATCAGCTACAAGCACGTGCACGAGACTGCGGCGTCGCCCGAAGTCGTGGACTCGCGCATTTCCGCGGTGCTCGCGGCGATCGTGATGCGGTGCCTCGCCAAGGCGCCGGCAGACCGCTTCTCCCGTGGCCACGAGCTGGCCGACACGTTGCTCGCGTTGCTCGCGTGGCTGCCGTCCGGCGACGCGAGCTCGTCCGTTCGTGCCGCGCGCATCGCTCGCCGACCGACACCGGCCGGCGTCTTCTAGTGCGCGTGGAGCATGAGATCCTCACGCTCCACACCCGCGATCCTTTCGTCATCGCGCGAGGCGCCTACGCCGAGCACGTCAACGTGCTCGTGCGTCTGACCGACGACGACGGCGAATACGGGTTGGGCGAAGCGGCCCCTAATGCGTACTATGGCGAGACTCCGCGCGGCGCCGTTGAGGCGCTGGAGCGCGCCGCGCCTCTGCTCGCACGCAAGGGTAGCGAAAATGTCGAAGCGATCGAGGACGAGCTCCGCGCGGCATTCCCGGAGTCGCGATCCGTCACCGCTGCGCTGAGCATCGCGATGTACGACCTCGCGGCCAAGCGACAGTCCACGTCCGTGCACCGGGCCTGGGGACTGGAAGCCGGTGACGCGCCGCTCTCGAGCTTCACGATTCCAATCGGCGACCAATCGGTGCTGGCGGAAAGGGTGGCGCGAGCCGCCGAGTATCCGATCCTGAAGATCAAGCTCGGCGCGGGCGATGAACGGCGAATCCTCGAGATCGTGCGTGAGGCCGCGCCCGACAAGACGCTGCGGGTGGACGCGAACGCAGCCTGGTCGCGCGAGCACGCCGCCGAGATGCTCGCGGTTCTCGCGGAGCACGACGTCGAGCTGCTCGAGCAGCCGCTACCCGCGGATGACATCGATGGCC